>CAZAON010000097.1:0-3117 GCA_964486655.1 uncultured Flavobacteriales bacterium | reverse complement strand
TTTACAACGGAGAAGCGGAATGAACAGAGGGGAACAGAGAGGTTGATTTAAGTTGTGCAATTCGTGCAATTCGTGAAATTCGTGGCTAAAAAAAATGACCACAGAGGCACGGAGGACACGGAGAGGCACGGAGGGGGAATTTACAACGGAGAAACGGAATGAACAGAGGGGAACAGAGCGGTTGATTTAATTTGTGCAATTTGTGCAATCCGTGGCTAAAAAAAATTGACCACAGAGGCACAGAGGGGGAATTTACAACGGAGAAACGGAATGAACAGAGAGGTTGATATAATTTGTGCAATTCGTGCAATTCGTGAAATTCGAGGCTAAAAATAGAAATCCATAAAAATCCAATCCCATAATCATCCAATCTCAATAATCCCAGTCAAAGGGTATAGAGGAGCGAAGCGACTCAAATCCGAATTCAAAATTCATAATGTATTTTTTCTAAAATTTCAGTCAGAACTTTTTTCAGATTATAAGAATCTTTGAGTTTTGACATCGTTATATAAATAGGATTTTAATAATCCCCACCCAACTGTTTTTATTTCTTAGCCGTCTAAATTATAAGTACAAATTAAAAGCCATGAAAAAGTTAGTAATCATCACCATTTCACTTCTCTTTGCAATCCCAATGTTCGGACAAACTCTGGCGAAAAGAAAACACCGTAGCAAAGCCGCAGTCACTGTAACAGAACAAATGTCAATACCCGCATTCAGAACTTATACGGTAGAAATTCAAAAGCAATTAGACAAGAACGATCTTCAAATATTGAATTTGTACATGCAAGGTTCCTAAAAGACTACCTGTTAGCCTATATGTGAAAAATATTTAGTTAGTAAATTAGTTAGTTATATCATAGTAGTTCGTTTGTAAAGAGCATAGAGCTTCGGTTCTGTGCTCTTTTTATATGATAAAGTATAGGAAAGTAACTATAAGCAGAATTATGGCAACAATAATATAAATCCTGTTTGTAACCGGGAATTCGTAGCCGCAGATCGGACAGATTTTTGAAGTTGAGTCAATTTCCATTGCACAGGATGGACATTCTTTTTTGGCCATTATTTTTAAATTTAACATTACAAATATTGATTTTTCTGTAACTTGCGCAAAATGTTAAGCAGGTTTCTCAGCTTTTGTTTGATTTTCTCTCTTTTGTTCACCGCAATGAGCAAATCAATTCTTGTTTACCATTACCGTGCAAATTTAGAATACTATGCAAAGGTGCTTTGTGTTAACAAAAAAAAGCCTCGCATGAATTGTCACGGGAAATGTCATTTGAAAATGGAAATGCAGAAGGATGAGCAAAAGCAAAAAGGCTCTTCTGAAAAAGCCGAAATCAATTATGTATTATTTTTCGAAAAAATTACAGGCTCTGTTTTTCAGTCAGAGAATTTGCAAAGTCAAAACTTCATTTACGAATCTGATATTTTAAGCGGCTTTCTTTCTTCCGTTTTTCATCCTCCTTTGGCATAATCAGGTAATCATTTTTAAGAATTGGTATGCAGTTACCGGAATTATCCGGTAGTTGTTATTGTTTTATTAATTCTGAATTATTTCTTATGAAGTATATCATCTGTTTCATGCTGATGTTCACTATTGGCATGGGCAAAAGTCATTGCCAGAGTATTGATGCCAGTCCTGCAGGCGTTATGATCAGTCATGGCCATCCAAAAGGCGGATTCATGCTCAGCTATTCTTATATGAATATGAAAATGGGTGAAAATCTTTCCGGTTCGGATAAAATTTCTGATGAGGAGATTTTCAAACGTGATTATTCCATGTCGCCTCAGGATATGACCATGAATATGCATATGCTGATGGCAATGTATGGTATCACCGGTAAACTGTCCGTGATGGGCATGATCAATTATTCGGATCAGGAGATGGATATGATCTCTTATTCCACCGGACATGTTCATAACGGCTCAACAGGAATGCATACCACTTCTCATTCTCATCATTCATCCGGGTTCGGCGACATAAAATTGTGGGGCTTGTACAAATTGTATAATGGAGTAGGGTCTTCTCTTGTCGCAAATCTGGGCATAAGTCTTCCCACCGGTGATTATAAAATTCCGGCCGGACAACATGCGACTTTTGAAGGTGAACGCAGCAGTTACATGATGCAACTCGGTACAGGTTCCTGGGACTTTATGCCTGGCATCACCTGGTTGAAAACCGGAAATAAACTGAGTTATTCCGTGCAATTGCTTGGTGTTATCAGACCTTTCGATAACCCGCTAAATTATCATTGGGGTAATGAGATATGCGCCAATGCCTGGGGAGCTTATCAGGTTCTTCCTTTCCTTGGAATTTCATTACGCGGTGAAGCAGTATATTCTGATGCTATTTCAGGGATGGATCCTATGATATACGCATTTACTGAGCCCGCTTCAAATCCTGTCAATTATGGAGGTAATAAAATAAAGGGACTGGGTGGTTTGAATTTGTATGGTTCGAAAGGAATTTTACGGGAAAGTAAATTAGGAATGGAATATGGATTACCTCTCTATCAGGATGTAAATGGTATCCAGCAGTCCATGGAATCTGTACTCTATATTACATTAACAAAATCATTTTAATCAAGTAATGAAAAACTCAATCAGAAATAGTTTTGTGTTTTGCTTTTTATTAATCTGCTCTACAGTATTTTTTTCCTGTAAAAATGATGATGAAAGCGACACACCGGTTAATCCCCCGTTGGAGAATGGAACATTACTTCTCCATATGCATAATTATATAGACGATAACGATATCGGTGAGTTGGCCGGTATTCCAAATTCGGATAATAACGGGAGAGCGATCACTATTGACAAAGCGAATCTGTATTTCTCAGAGATCGAAATTGTCAAACTCGATGGCACAGTATTTAAGTTTTCAGGTAAACGTATACTGAAAGTTTTTGATAATGTGCTGTATGAAGTCGGTGAACTCCCGGTTGGAAACTATAATATTATCCGTTTTAAAATTGGTGTTGATTCTACCACCAATGCATCAGATCCTCTCAATTCGCCCGATTCAGCTATTCTCAACAGGCCTGATATGTGGTTTGGCAGCACTGCTCAGCCTGATGGTTATGTATTCCTGAATGTGAAGGGGAAAATTGATACATC
>CAZAON010000096.1:0-2755 GCA_964486655.1 uncultured Flavobacteriales bacterium | reverse complement strand
AATGGAAACAGACCATTACAAGGTCAGTCACCCTATGTAATTAACACGGGTCTTGCTTATTATTCTCCGAAATCCGGTTTGGGAGCGAATATTACTTATAATAAAATCGGACGTCGTATCTTCCAGGTTGGTAATTCATCTTACCTGAGCATTAATGAAGCGCCTCGTAATCTATTGGACTTCCAGATATCTAAACGAATTTTCACAAAGGGAGAAATTAAATTTTCTATCAGCGATATCTTCCATGAACAGTCTGTTTTCTACCAGGATCAGAATCAAAACGGCAGGTATGCACCTGATGTGGATTCGGGAATCTCGAATTATGAGAACGGAACAACTTATGGTTTTTCTTTTTCCTGGAGACTGTAACAAATAACCTGGTGAATGGTATAATTTTTTGCCTTACTTTTAGTGGGCAAATTATTTACTATGCCTGATTTCGTATTCGAGGCCCGAAATGCTAATATTGCTCCGGGCTTATCTGTTAAGCGAATTTTACCATTCAGATTAAAGAGAATGGTTGGCCCGTTTATTTTTATGGATCACGCCGGTCCTGTTTATGCGCCTAAGTCTAATACAATAAATCTTGATGTCCTTCCTCATCCTCATATCGGACTTTCGACCGTGAGTTATTTATTCGGCGGTAAGGTTACGCACAGAGACAGCTTAGGCGTTGAACAGGTGATCAAACCCGGTGAAGTTAACTGGATGACGGCAGGGAGTGGAATTGCCCACAGCGAACGGTTTGAGGATCCGGCCGTGCTTGCAGGCGGTGAATTAGAGATGATACAAACCTGGGTTGCTTTGCCGGAAAAAGATGAAGAGATGGCTCCATCATTCAGGAATTATACTACCGAACAGTTGCCGGTATTTACCGACACGGGTGTCTGGATGCGACTGATTGCGGGAAATGCATTCGGATTAATTAGTGAAGTGAAAACAAATTCGCCGCTATTTTATATTCATGTTCAATTACAACCGGGTGCACGATTCGGTCTACCGGATGAACACACTGAAAGAGCTTTTTACATTGTGAAGGGTAATGTTGAGGTAAACGGAATTATTTTTGAAGCCGGGAAAATGCTTGTGTTTGAAAAATCCGACAGACCGGTAATTATTTCCAAAGATCATACGACATTATTAATGCTTGGCGGAGAACCTTTGGGGGAAAGACATATCTGGTGGAATTTTGTTTCAAGCCGGAAAGAGAGAATTGAGCAGGCGAAGGAAGACTGGAAACAGGGTCGTATTATTTTACCGCCAAATGATAATAAGGAATTTGTTCCATTGCCGGAAGATAAAAGACCGACTCCTGATTCTCCCGGTCCCGGAATATTGTCATAATTTAAAAAAGGAATTGCATATATCAGGTCAATAATACTTTACGGGCCATCAAACATTTATTTCCTTTCTTTACGAAATGAAACGTTTGATTTTCTTTTTGAGTTTTGTCATTCTCTATCCGGCAAGCAGAGTTTTTTGTCAAAACCCAAGGCTTACTGACAGCTTGACAAGAGTAATAAATTCTGCAAAAAACGAAAATGTTAAGGCTGCTAATTATATTTTGCTTGGCAAAGCTTTTTTCCTGAGGGATTTGACAAAGGCATTGGAAAGTTTTAACCACGCAATTTACCTTGGATACAAAAACGATAATGACTCTATTATTGCTAATGGGTATAGCAATAAAGGAATTGTATATATCAATAAAGGTGATCAGGCAATGGCTGTTTCCTGTCTCGACAGTTCCATGAAATATTATAAGAAGACAGAAAATAAATCGGGCATAGCCTCGGTCCTTGCTTATTACGGAAACCTGTATTATTCGTTAGGTGACAATACTAAATCGCTCGAATATCATTTAGCATGTCTGAAATTGAGGGAAGAACTCGATGATAAACTCGGTCAGGCTAAAATATATAATGGGATCGCAAACATTTATAAGGCTCAATTCGAGAATGAAAAGGCATTGATGTGGTATAATAAAAGTCTCGAATTAAATAAAATTACTAAAAGTCCGAGTGTTCAGGTCACAGGTTTGTCTAACATTGGATCTGTTTTAATCAGACAGAAAAAATTTGATGAGGCAAAAAAGAATTTTATTGAAGCAATTGTGATTGCGGATTCTACACATAATAAAGATGGATTATCAACCGCATACCTCGGGCTTTCGGATTTATTTATGGAAAAGGGAGAACATGATATTGCTTTGGAGTATATTAAAAAGTCGGAAAAATTACTTTTGGAAGTCGGGAATACCTACAAATTGAACCAGCTTTATATCGTAATGGGCGATATCTATTTTCGAAAGGGCGATTATAAAAGCAGTATTGAGAGTTATGATTTACTTCTCAAATATGGAAACGAAAAGGGGATGAAGCAATACCGGAAGTATGCATTAGAAGGATTAGTGGAATGTTATTCGAAAATTAAAAACACGGAAAAGGCATATTATTATTTATCGGAGCTATCCCAATTAAATGACACATTGTTTAAAGAAGAGAAAATCAAGAAAGAAGCGGAGATGCAGACAAAGTTTGAAACAGAACGAAAGGAGAAAGAGAATATCATATTGGCCGAAAAGCTGAAAGTTCAGGAATTGCAATTGAGTAATAGTCGTTATCTTATGTTTGGTTTGGGAATATTGTTTTTACTTTCTGTGATTATCGCATTACTTGTTGTCAGACAGAATAAGCTAAAATCGGAGCAATCGTCAATTCAGCTCGAACAGAAATTATTGCGATCCCAGATGAATCCG
>CAZAON010000095.1:0-17217 GCA_964486655.1 uncultured Flavobacteriales bacterium | reverse complement strand
CAAGCTGATCTTTCTCGGCCTGTGTAAAACTGCTGTACCTCGCCTGATCCAGATCTATGGCTGGTGTCGGAGCAATGACAGCGACATTATCGAAAAGACTGATACATGAAGAAGCCACGCCAATTTTTTCAATACAATATTGTGTCTTTGCTTTTTGTATAAATGAACACAGGTATCCTTCGAAAGTCGCATTACCAAAAACATAATGTAAATCGTAAAGTATGAGATAGGTTATGTGATTGTCCTTTGCATACTGCAAAAGAGCGTTTTCCTTAGCAGTAACACCAAGAATAGAGTAAACCGGATTTGCAACGGTTACTCCGGCCGGATTTATTGCTGTTCGAAAAAACTTATCTACATACATTCCTCGCCCGGTATGAGTATACTGGGAAAAAACTGGAAACGTATAATTAATAAGAAATACTAATGCACAAAGACACTTCTTCATTTACTATAAACTGAATATTTCAGGGAGACAATCTGAGAAATTGCTTTTAAAAATACAGAAAGGGCATAAAACCTGCAACATAAAAATGGCTATAATCCAAGGTGCAGCCTGCATTTCAGCACCATTTATGAAGCAAAAAACGCCAAAATGACTCAAATAGTGCTAAAACACCTGATTCGGACTTGTAAAAAACAATGTTGATAAAAATGAAGCGTAAATTTTCACTTGCATTTTTATTAAAGGTGATCAAATCAAACCTATAAAAAACTACTCAATGATGAGGTGTTTGATGAGATATCCATCGGCTGAATTAATTCTGAGAAGATAGACACCGAAAGCGACATTCATGTGTAATGCTACAGGTTCATTCATTGAAATATGTTTTTTCTCGGTACTATACACAAGCACTCCGGTTGAATTGAATATTTCGAAGTTCACATTCTTCATTTCCTTATTAAAAGTAATTGCGAATGCGCCCCGGGAAGGATTCGGGAAAACAGTAAACGTGTTTTGCGATTCAGCGGAACTAATACCAAGGAAGAAGTCAACAAACACCGAATCGGTAGCCGGACAATTGCTATTGGTTACGGTTACCCAAAACCAACCTGAAGATTGAACGGTAATTGTCTGTGTTGTCGCACCGGTCGACCATAAGTACGATAAATATCCGGGACCGGGGTCAAGCGTATAATTACCCGCGTTTACAAGAGTATCACTGCCTAACGAAACAGAAGGAAGGGTGAGTGGTGATGCGGAGATAATAGCCGGCGGACTTACACAACCTGAAATATTCTGGGTTACGGAATACAATCCGGCAGAGGTAACATTTATTGAAGGAGTAGTTTCATTTGTACTCCAGAGTAACGAACCGGTAAATCCGGATGCAGTCAGAACAGAGTAACCGCATTGATCATTTACTGACAAAGCAGGAGAGGATGAATTAATGTTTGTATGTGAAATACTTCCGCTTACAGTATCACATGCATCGAGTGTGCAGGAATTACCATCATCAATATTAACAGGCGTGTGAAACATACCGGTAATGGCATCACAGCCATCGGTCGTACAGGCATTGTTATCATCAACCGGGAGAACTGTATGTGTAATAACTCCTGTATTGGTATTACAATAATCGAAGGTACATGCATCACCATCATCGGTATTTTGCGCGATATGGTAAACACCGCTTAATGAATCGCAACCGTCGGTAGTGCATGCGTTACTATCATCAGTATTAATCGGATTATGACTTACGATACCGGTAGCGGCGTCACAGGCATCAAAAGTACACATGTTATTGTCGTTAATATTTAACGGAGTGTGATAAATTCCCGAAAGAGTATCGCATCCATCAACCGTACAGCCGTTACCATCATCCGTTACGACAGGGTTATGGGTAATATTTCCATTGGCAGGATCACATGCATCTGTTGTGCAAGGGTTATTATCGTTTGTATTAACAGGACTATGAAACACACCTGTAACCGGGTCGCAGCCATCTGTGGTACAGCCATCTCCGTCATCCGTATTAATAGTAGTATGAGAAATATTTCCGTTGGCCGGATCACAGGCATCGGCAGTACACGGATTTGCATCATCAATATTTACAGGTGTATTGGTCACGATTCCCGTAACAGGATCGCAGGCATCAACGGTACATGAATTGTTATCATTCGCCGAAGATGTGATAATAACTGAATTCGTTGTGTCCGAATTACATTGTGAAACAATACAATAAAACTGATGTCCTGTAAGTGATACGGAGGGATTTGAAATTGTCAATGTAGCTGTGGTTGCACCCGAATAAGTGCCATTTCCCGTAGCGCCATTCGACACCATCACGCCGTTCTCATACCATTGATATGTAACGGGGGAAGCTATGCCGGAATTCGAAACAGCATTTACCGAGAATGTTACAAGTCCGGCATTACATGCACTGGCATTATTGGGCTGGCTAATTATAACAGGTGCCATGTTTTGTACTGAATCGTAAAGTGTCAGAGGATTGTTCTGAGAATAGGTACCATTATTGGTAATTGTTGTCGTCATTGTGCTGGAACAATCAATAGTATTCCATTTTGTAACAGCCATTCTTAAAGCCAACCCGCTTGGCGCCGGATCTCCGGGGATAACCATTTGAGGGTTTGCGGGACTACAATTAAACGGAAGGCTGCTTTCTACCCGAAAGGTTGCAACTCTTGTTGGAATATTTGAATTAATTATTGTGCCTGTTGCGCAGGAAACTCCTGTGTTTACTGTTGTTTGAAATCCGGGAGCAGTTGAACTCCATGCTAAAGTTCCCACATTATAACTGATTAGCTGGCTGGAGCCGGCCACAATTGTAACTGTAACAGTAGCTCCGGGACTGACAAAAGCAGGATTAAATATGAAACAGTTTTGAATCGTACGTAAATTGAATAATGAACTGGTGCTGATTAAATATTCATCGAATTCATAAACAGTAGCTGAAACCAAATGATCATTGGCAATATAACATTCGAAGGTTTGAGCTTTTGATTTTAAACCCAAAGTCAATAACATCAGGAATAGCAAATTCCGTAGTAGATTTTTCATCATAAATTTTTTTGGTAGGCAGAATACGAATATAGTTAAGATTTTGGTATTAATGAAAAATGAAAAGGGAAGTGAATAAAAGAGGCTTGAGACTTCGGAATTCAAGCTAATATTCAGCATTTTTCATAATTCCTTATTCATTACCTATGTTTGCAATCGTGCGAAAAGGAGTCAGAAACTACATAATACTCGGAATCATCTGTATTCCTTTATTTTTAATTAATGTCCGTGACTGGTCCGACTGGGGTGATGACTTTGCACAATATCTTCATCAGGCCGAAAATATTATTGCTGGCATTCCCCAGAGCGAAACAGGCTATATATTCAATGAAGATTATCCGGTCTATGGACCACCTGCATACCCTGCCGGGTTTCCGTTATTACTAACTCCTGTGATAAAATGGAAAGGGAATAACATCTTATTATTAAACATATACATCACCGTTTTTTTGTCTCTTTTCGCTTTACTGCTTTTTAAATTTCTGTCAAGATTTTATTCGGATCTTATTTCATTCATACTCGTCGTATTGGTACTTTATAATCCGTGGACATTGTCTTTTAAGGCCGATATTATTTCGGATATCCCATTTACCTTTTTTACAATGCTCCTGATTTACCTTTTTACTCTAAATAAAAAACATAATTTAAAATTTCTTTTAGTTTTCTCGATCCTATGCGCATTCACTTTTTTAATTCGCTCTGCCGGCATATCATTCATTCTTGCATTAGTTTTCCATTCGATTTTCGAATATTTTAGTTACCGGAAATCTAAAAGCAACCGTATAAAAAAAGAAATTTCTTTTCATCTGGCATTGGGAGCAACGTCATTTGTTTTTTACTATATTTTAAATAAGATCATGTTTCCTGTCTCTGATAAGGACTTCTTCAATTACAGCAAAATTGTTGACAGCGGACAATTTCTCAGTACTATTCAATACAATCTTACTTACAACACAGGTGTGCTTCGCGCATTTTTTGAACCCTGGAATGACAATTGGCACTTTGTATCTATTATTTCCGCTTCGATGATTTTTACTTTCATTATTCTTGGAATGATCAGAAAAATGATTTTGCAATACGACTTCCTTGACAGCTTTTTTATTGTTTACCTGATCGTAATTTTTGTTTATCCATATTCGAATGCAGGCTTTCGTTTTCTGTTGCCACTCATTCCTGTCCTGCTGATCTATCTCGTAAAAGGATTAATGAGTGTTGACACGGGAATCAGATTTAACAGTACAAAGACTGCAATAGCGTTGGCATTGGTAGTACTTTTCTCCTACAAAAAAGGAATTACGGACGTTTACAAATCAAAATATGTAATTTCAGAAGGACCACAGGTTGAAGAGAACAAAGTAATGTTCAGCTTCATAAAGGACAGTCTGGAAACCGATGCAAGATTTAGCTTTAAACGCCCGCGCGCATTAGCACTTTATACAGGAAGAAGCGCGATGACACACAGGAAGGATGCAACCATTGAGGAAATCGATAAAAATATCCGATCAAAAAACATCCGTTACATATTAATTAACAGCGAAGATTATGATCAGAATATTCTTGATTATATAGGCGCGAATGGAAATAAAATCAATAAAATCTGGGAGAACTCCAGGAATACCATTTATCGTATTAATTAGAAATTCACTAAATTTCTTTTGTAAGGTTTTTTTCGAAATTCAAGACTCTCCAATCAGTTCGGTAAATTTTAATTTATTACATCCTGTCCTTTTACATACTAATTATATTAATCCGGGCAGGGATTGTAATTAATTAACCTGCTTTTCATTTGACACTTCCCGAATTTTGAAAATTCGGTTGCGCTTTTCATTCAAACCTTACAGACCGGAAACTACCGGAGTGAGCATTCGTTTCATAATAGATAAGTATTTAAGTAAAAGTCAAAGGTAAAATCCGGCGAATTTCATTGCAGTGAAAACTGTAAGAATTCGTCACAATTAGTAAGAAATAATTTTAGGAAATAATTACAAATAACCATATCGTGGATACAATGATCAAATCGTCGAATAAAAATGTCCGAAGCATTTTATTCGCATTCACCTTAATGCTAAATCTCGCATTTAGTCAGTTAAGTTTAGCTCAACTCCAGACAGTTTCAATTTCCGGTTACTCGGGTCCGATTTGCAATGGCAAATCAGTGACACTGTGTGCGCCATCAGGATATGATACGTACCTCTGGAATAACGGGGCTACGACAAAATGCCTGACTGCTTTTACGCCCGGCACCTATTCTGTTACAGTAAGTATTCTGAACAGTCGTGTCGGTTCAAATGTGAAAACGACCGGCTTCGGCAGCATACTCGTTGAAGCACTTCCTCCTCCGCCATGTGTTATTTCCGGAGTTACAAATATCTGCCAGGGGGCGTCAACTACGTTCACCGCAACAGGAGGCTTTGTTTCATACCAATGGAGTACCGGAGCGACAACACAATCTATTGTAGTGTCTGTACCGGGAATATATACAGTGACTGCGACAAACTCCGATGGTTGCAAAGCAGTAGTCAGTAAAACACTCAATATTATACCCACTCCGATAGTTACATTCAATGGCGCCACAGGCATTTGTCAGGGTGAAACTGCCACAATCTGCGCTTCGGCAGGTTATACCAGTTATACATGGAACACCGGGCAAACTACAGATTGCATAGAAACACAGAATGCAGGTACATACACTGTAGTTGTTACAAACACTGCAGGATGTTCTTCTTCGGCAAGTCAGACAATATCAGCGGCTTCCAACCCTTCATGTACAATCACCGGCAGTAACGGTTCTGTTTGCGCAGGACAGTCGGCAAGTTTATGTTTACCTTCCGGATATTCGGCTTACGAATGGAGTACCGGAGAAACAACAAATTGCATTAGCGTATCAACCGGCAATGTATATTCGGTTAAAGTCACAAATTCGGCAGGCTGCACTTCAACCTGCACACAGACAATAAATGTTGTTCCCATTCAACCAATCACAATTACAGGAACCAATGGTACAATTTGCCAGGGAACGACACCGATATGCGCTACTGGAGGATTTTCATCTTACTCATGGAGCTCCGGACAAAATACACAGTGTATTCCGGTTGACGCAGCAGGAACATATACAGTCACAGCAACAGGTCAAGCGGGATGTCAAAGTTCGGCAAGTATAAATATTTCAGTTGCTCCACCGGTACCAAGTGCGATCAGTGGTGATGCAACTATTTGCCAGGGAGAATCAACACAACTTTGCGCTCCTCACGGATTTGATGAATATTTATGGAGCACCGGTGCTACTACAAAATGCATTAATGTTAATACGCCGGGTCTCGTAACCCTGACTGTAACAAGATATATTAACAGCAGTCCGACAGAGAGATGTTCTTCAACATCCAATTTGAATGTTGTAATTCATCAGCCTCCGCCAAGTACAATTACCTGGAACGAAACTTTATGCGCGAACGGCACGACAACATTATGCGCGCCAAGCGGATATTCAGGATATCTGTGGAGTAACGGACAAACAAGTTCATGTATAAATGTGGGCCAGGCCGGAACATATTCTGTTCGTGTTACAAACTCAAACGGTTGCCAGAGCACTTCATCACAAAGTGTTTCAATTAATACAATTACATTGAACATTTCAGGTGGTGAAAGTCAGTTATGTTATGGTCAGACAGCAACTTTATGCGCAACAAACGGATTTACATCTTACTCATGGAGCAATGGTTCGACCAGTCCGTGTATCACCGTTAATACTCCGGGCAATTATACCGTTACTGTAACCGATTCAAAAGGCTGTACAGCTTCTAAAACCAGAATCATTACAGGCAATCCGAATTCTATTGCTATCACCGGCGTAAACAATCCGGTATGCGCGGGAACAACAGTTCACATGTGCGCCTCGCCCGGATTTTCAAGTTATCTGTGGAATACGGGACAAACAACAAGTTGTATAGATGTCAGCGCACCCGGAGTTTATACCGTAAATGTAACGGGATCACAATCGTCCTGTCCTTCGAGCGCTTCTCAGGAAGTAATAATGAACTCTCAAACGGTTTGCCTGATTTCAGGAAACAACGGACCGATTTGCAGCGGACAAACTGCCAATCTTTGCGCACCGGATGGATTTGCAAATTATTTATGGAGTAATGGACAAACTACAAAATGCATTCAAACCGGAACTCCGGGAAATTATTCGGTAACAGTAAGTAATTCGGAAGGATGCTCAAGTACTTGCTTTACAAATCTCACTGTTAACAATCCGCCACCATGCGCAATCACCGGTTACACCGGACCGCTTTGTGCTGGGCAATCAACAACGTTGTGTGCGCCGACAGGATACACAACATATTCTTGGAATACGGGTGAAACAACCCGATGCATAACAACAAGTTTAGCCGGAACCTACACTGTTACTTTTTCAGGAAGTAACAATGAAAACAATTTCGGTTGTCAAAGCAGTTGCAGCCAGGTAGTGGAAGTTAGCTGGCCACAATCCTGTACAATCACATCCAATGCAAACTTTATCTGCTCAGGCGATGCGGCACAACTTTGTGTACCATCGGGATTCACATCCTATTTATGGAATAACGGAGCAACAACTGAATGTATTACTTCTTATACAGGAGGCGAATATTCAGTAACGGCTACGGCCCCGGGAGGATGTACTTATACATGTTCGAAAAATGTTGTTTTGATCCCTCCTTCTCCGTTTATTATTAGCGGAAGTAATTCAATCTGCCAGTCAAGCACGGCACAAATTTGCGCTCCTCCGGGAATGGCGGCTTATTCGTGGAATACCGGTGAAACAGCAGCATGTATAACCGTTAGCAATGTCGGAACATACACCTGCAAGATCACCGATCAGAATGGCTGTACTACGACAACATCAAAAGTCATGTCGGCAAGTCTGCCGCCGGTTTGTACGATTACAGGGAATACAAATATCTGCTCAACGGGCAGCACCCAACTTTGCGCTCCATTGGGAATGTCAAAATACACATGGAATAACGGGCCTGTAACAGATGATGGTTGCTTCACTGTTTCTTCTCCGGGATTATACACCGTTGTGATCACAAACGCGGAAGGTTGTTCAAGTGTATGCTCTCAAACTGTTGATGCAAATCTGCCTCCTATTACCATAACCGGAAACTCGGCTATTTGCGAAGGAACATCGACACAAATATGTGCACCTGCCGGACTAAGCAATTACATATGGAATACGGGGGCGACTACAAAATGTATAACAGCGACCACAACAGGAACATATACCGTGACCGCGACATCTTCAACAGGATGTACCGGAACAGGATCTGTAAATATCGCAGACTATCCATGTAAAGTCTCACTTACGAAATCACCGAGTGTGTGTGAAATTATTAAAGGCACACCAACTCCGGTTGAGTTTACATATGTTATCACAAATAGCGGCGGAAACTTCCCGGCATCGGGAACACTTACAGACGACAATGGAACATTTGCAACAACGGGTGATGATATTACAATTGGAAACTGGGGGCCGCTTCAACCCGGACAAAGCCAGACATTCAAAAAAACATTTACAGTAAGTGATAATTATACAAACGTCGCGGTTGCAAGAGGTTCATCGGGCGGCACAACCGTTAGCACAACGGCTTCAGCTACGGTAACAGGATTAAATTGCGCTTGTGACCTGGCTTATCCAGACAATAGCAATCTGCCTCGTTCGGCTGTCATCTTTAATGAAAGTGAAGTACTCAGAGCCTCTGATCCGGGTCCGAGCACATGCGGAACTACAGGTTCTGTTATTAAGCTCTGGTATAATGATGAACATGCATTAACACTTGGAGTGAGACAAGTCAATGTGAAAACAAGCACAGGAACAGTTACTACAAACTATCCTATAACTATGACACCGACAACTGCGACATGTGTTACCAATCCGCTGGTCGGAACAACAATCGCAACCGGTGATCAATCGGGAAATGATATTGCAGCCGGTGGAGGTCGTCCTCTTTGGCCTGCATTATTCATAACAGACTTATCAGTAAACGGATCAGGAAGCCGTGCAGGTGACTGGCAACAAGGCGGAACGGCAATGCCTCCGTCGCGTGTATGCGGTACATGGAAAGGCGCCGTTCGTACAATAAATAAAACAAAAAATCCGCCGACTGTTACAGTTACTCCTGATGCAAATCCGCCGAAGAACAACTGGAACATTGCAAATGGAGATGTTCCTCCTGGAGGCTTCGCACAATATTCGAATGAAGGTTATGGAGCTGAAGTTTCATGGAATGTAAATGACCTTGGTTTAATTCCGGGCCATACATACCGCTTACAATTTATGGTTCATGACGGTGACCAGAATAAAACAGGAGGAGATTGTGGTGAAGCGTGTACAACTATTCACATACCTGGAAGCAATTGTTCGAGCACACTCACTCTGGGGAATACTGTTTGGTCAGATGCCAATGGAAACGGAATAAAAGAATCGGCTGAAACAGGAATTGCGAATGTTACCGTGAATCTCTATGCTGACAATAACAACGATGACAACGCAGATGGTCCGGTATTGTTTAGTACCAAGACAGATGCAACCGGAAAATATAAATTCAGCGCACTGGACGAAGGGAACTACATTGTCGGTGTAAACATTCCGATTGGCACGACTCTAAACACCATTAATGGCGGAGATCCTGATAACGATACTGATAATGACAACAACGGTGTGGTAGTAGTTGGCGGGGAAGTTCGTTCAAAAAGCGTAACTCTTTCACTGGGCAATGAACCAATAGTTGACAATGATGATGCGATCACGAATTCAACAGTTGATTTTGGCTTCAAACCAAATACACCACAAACATTGCAGAAATGTTATGTCGGAGCACAGCATAACTATGTTACGGCTTCACAAAACTGGACAGTTGACATGGTAGCACAAACTGTTACCATCAAAACAACATTCTCGAAAAACTTCGTAGATAATACATACGGCAACAATACAATTAACTGGCCTGTAAATCATCCATTCTCAAGCCTTACGGGTTCTGACAGGTTGCAGCTTGCATTGTTTGATGCAAACAACAACAAGAAAATGGAATTCAATATGGATTACCTGTCTCCAAGTTCAAGCGTCGCATCCGGATTTAAATCATTGGGTGTGTCGGGTGGCGAAGGCGGAATGATCCTCGGTACTGCAAGTGATATCATCAGCGTTAAGACTTCATTAGACAAAAACCTGAACGACTACGGTTATGTTTTAACTAATAATTCACCGAATACGGATAAAACATATAAAGTCAACAATAATTATCCTAACTGGATTTATGATGTCTGGTATGAAGTTACTGTAAAACTTACTGCATTCCCGAACGGATTCGGCGAACCTTCCATTGTAAATGTTCATGCAAGCCCAAGTAAAACGGGGAGCAACGAAGAGACTATGACAGACATCAACTGTGGTTCGGCCCGTGTTCGAGCAACGGATATAGAAGCTCCGCAAAGCCGATCTATTAATGCTTACGCTTATCCGAATCCATCAACAGGAAATGTATTTATCAGCTTCGAAAGAACAAATGAAGACGCAGTTACTAAAGTTGAAGTATTCACGGTAGACGGACGAAATGTAACCACTTTGTTTAATGAAACAACAAAACCAAATGTTCTTTACAAAGTTGAATTCAATACAGAAGCCGTTGAAAAAGGAATTTACATCTATAAAATTACCAGTGGCGAAAGCTCAATCAATGGTAAAATAATGTTGATTAAGTAATAACATAAACTGAAAAAACGAATCACATGAAAAGATATTCAATCATACTGATCCTTCTTGCCGGCATACTGAGTAATCAGGCATTTGCAGGTGAGCCGTCAAGAAAATCCAAAGAGAGTTTATTATCTACCGTTAACTCGGGTGGAATTCTAAAAAACAGTGTAACGGTTAGCAACAATCTTCGAAGAGTTGCCTTCCGTACCAAAAAGGACAATAAACAATGCACGGTTGTGGACGGAATAGTCGGAGCACCTTATGATGAAGTGTCTAATCCGGTATTTAGTCCGGATAATAAACACTTCGCCTATTCAGCAAGAGTTGAAAATCAATGGTTCCTTGTAACAGACAATGCACAAGAACAGAAAATTGATAAAGGCTCAGTTTCCGCGGTACTTTTTGCGCCTGACAATAAAACTGTAGTTTATGTATTGAACAAACATAACAGGTACTCTGTTGTGACAGACGGCAAAAAAAGCAATGATTATGATTACATTGACGAAAACAGTATTTCATTCAGTTCCGACGGAAGCAAAATTGCCTTCTCTGCAACAAAAGGCAACAAACAGGTAGTTGTATTCGATAATACAGAAGGAACAGCTTACGATCAGGTTGGATTTCCTGTTATTAGCGCGAATGGCAAACACTTCGCCTATTGGGGAATGACTGAAAATAAATCATACGTTATTCTTGATAACCAGGAAAGCCGTTCTTATGATATCATCAATGCTATCATATTCAATTCGAAAAGCAGCAGTTGTGCCTATCACGCACAAAGAGGCGGCAAACATTTTATAGTTGTAGATGGCGAAGAAAGTCAGCCTTACGAAGTCGCTCACTCACTGAGTTACAGTCCCGATGGATCACATCTGGCATATGCAATGCAGGTAGCATCAGAAGGCAAAGTAAATGAAGAAGCTGAATCACATGAAGTGGGAGAAGAAGAACACGAAGAATTTCTTCAATATGCAGTTCTCGATGGAGTTGCATATGGTCCGTATGAAACTGTAGTTGAAAGCGGATTAATTTTCAGTCAGGATGGAAAACAATTTGCATTCAAAGCCGAAAAACATGATGAATTCTTTATGGTTTTAAATAATAAAGAAGGCAAACATTATACTGATGTATTACAGGCAACTTTGATTTTCAGCTCGGACAATAAGCTTGCATTCGCCGCTGAAAATAACAGCGTACGTGTTGTAAATGCAGACGGTGTAGAAAGTCAGCCGTATAACGATGTATACTCAGTAGCATTCAGTCCGGACAATTCAATTGTAACCTACTCGGCCCGCAAAGACAATCAGGAGTTTGTTGTTGTTAACGGAAACCGCGGGAAAGCATATGATTCAATAATGGGCATGGGAGGCATTTGCTTCGACACTCCAACGTCATTTCATTATTTATCCATGAAAGGAAATAACATATACCTCGTTGAGGAAAATGTTATCCGCGAATAATCTAGGTAAGTTCGATTTCCGATTTCGCACTGTCGAATTCCGATGTCATATGAAAATGAATGGCGCTGAAATTCTGCTTCATCATTTTCAACATCCAGTCGCTTTCTGAAAAATAAACAGGTCTTTCTTCCTTATCATAGGCAATGGAAGAAGAACGGTTAGTAATAAATTGTTCCAACGCCGCATCTGAATCGGCTGTTACCCAGCAAGCTTTCGTAAATGGAAGCGGGCGAAATTCACATTTCGCGCCGTATTCATGTTCGAGTCTGAACTTAATAACATCGAACTGCAGTTCACCCACAGTACCGACAATTTTCCTGTTTCCGGGTTGCTGTGTGAACAGCTGCGCGACTCCTTCTTCAGTCAGCTGCTGAATACCTTTTTCGAGTTGCTTCGTTTTAAAAGGGTCTCTGTTTTCCACCTCTCTGAAAATTTCAGGAGAGAAACTCGGGATACCCTTAAAGTGCAGATTCTCTCCTTCGGTAAGTGTGTCGCCGATTTTAAAAACACCGCTGTCGAACAAACCGATTACATCGCCGGGGAAAGCCTCGTCAATTAAGGTCTTTTCATTGGCCATGAAACTGGTCGGATTACTGAATCGTAATTTTTTATCGAGACGTGTATGCCAGTAGAATTTATTTCGTTCGAATTTGCCTGAGCATATTTTCAAAAATGCGACACGATCACGATGATTCGGATCAAGGTTGGCATGAATCTTAAAAATGAATCCGCTGAACTTTGGCTCAGCAGCAAGCACATTTCGTTCCAACGTTTCTCTGGATGATGGTGGCGGAGCGATTTCTAAAAACGTCTCCAGCAATTCGAGCACACCGAAATTATTGATGGCACTTCCGAAAAATACAGGAGCGAGTAAACCGTCTTGATAAAGCTCTTTATTGAAAGGTTCGAATAATTCTTCGACCAGATGAACTTCATCCCGCAACTTCGCCGCATAAGACTCCCCTACTGCCTTATCCAATGCGGGATCCGTTAGTTCGGAAATTCTTGCTTTTGTCTCAGCAATTTGTGTCTTATTAGGCTCGAATAAATTAAGATCCTTCTTATAGAGATTATAAACACCTTTGAAAGACTCTCCGTGACTGATTGGCCATGAAAGAGGTCTTACGTGAATCTTCAATTTATCCTGTAATTCATCCAGCAGATCGAGCGGCTCTTTACCTTCCCGGTCCATCTTGTTGATGAAAATGATAACCGGAGTGCTTCGCATACGGCAGACACTCATCAGTTTTTCAGTTTGCTCCTCGACTCCCTTAATTGAATCAATTACAAGGATGACAGAATCGACAGCAGTAAGTGTTCTGTAAGTATCCTCTGCAAAGTCTTTGTGACCCGGTGTATCGAGGATGTTCACACGCTTGCCCTGAAAATCGAAACCCATCACTGAAGTAGCCACGGAAATTCCTCTCTGCTTTTCGATTTCCATAAAATCGGAAGTAGCGGCTTTACGTATTTTATTGCTTTTAACGGCTCCGGCCGTCACGATTGCTCCTCCAAAAAGAAGGAATTTCTCTGTCAATGTTGTTTTTCCGGCATCAGGGTGACTGATAATCGCAAAAGTTCGACGGCGGGCTATTTCTTTTTCCAGTTCCACGGCCGCGAAAATAACAGTTATTGCTGTGTCAAAATTGAAAATAGAAAATTTATACTGATCTTTCTATTCGAAAAACCCTAATTCAAGACCTCTATGAAAAAAATTCTACTCACACTCATTACAATTGCCTTATTTTCCGAGGCATATCCCTGGGGAGCCGATGTTCTGGTCGGTCCGGAAGCAACAGGAAAAGCCACCGTTGTTTCTACCTCAAACGGCACACTTTATTGCAGTATTCCGGCCGGTACAACGGGTGTTGGCGGACTTAGAATCTACACCTCTACCGATTTGGGAGCGAGCTGGACAAATTCAGTGACGATACCGGGACTGGCATTAACAAAAACGAAGTTACTTGTTACCGGAACCGATTCGGTGTATTGCATTTATCAGATCGGAACCGGTTTATATACGTACAGTCTTGCCTCAGGCATAACGACTCCATTTACACTCATGGGGGTTGATGACTTTGACGCGGCTGCATCTCCGGGAAGTAATTCAATCTATCTTTACTGCGATGATACCGGCAATGATGATATTCACCGGTATTCATCTACAGACGGCGGTTATACATGGACCGGAAGTACGGCATATGTAGCAGGCAATGCTTCACATCCCCGGGTTTATATGACAGACACGCGTTTGATTCTGAATTACTATGGTCCGGTTTTATTGGACACAACCGCTTCAATTATCCGTTCCGCATTTTATAATGAAACCGCTCCCGGAGCACTGACTGCCGGTGCCTTTCAGGACCTCGTAACAAACCAACTTCATCATCGCGAATTTGGTTCAGTTCGTTCGGGTTCGAATGTATGGTTCTTCTATACGGAAGGTGATACAATGACCTCTCTTAATTATATGTTGAGTACAGATGACGGAGTTTCCTATTCGACTCCTGTATTGGTTGCCGGAACCGCAAACACCAATATAGGCTGTTTCGATGCCTGTCATTATTCCGATGTTACCGGCTCAGGCGCGAGACTGGTATATTATTCCGATTCAACAGGAATAAGACAAATGATGTACCGTTCAACATTTAATATTTCCACTTCACTTTCACCTGAAGAAGTTTTCAATGATTATACTCCGGAGTGTTTTGAGTTTGGCGGACAACCATCTGTTTGTGCGATTGGTAACGATGTTGGTGTAATCTGGCAGGAAGACTCAGCATTTCTTGCGACTTATTTTGACCGGCTGCAAGCAACAGTTGGAATTGGAGTGATCGGTTCAAATAAACATTTTAATGCTTACCCGAATCCTGTAACGGATGTCATTACACTTGAATCAGATTTACAAAATGATGTAACGTTGATTACAGATATTTCGGGAAGAGAACTCAGACAGATAAATATTACGAAAGGAAAAAACACAATTGATATTTCTGATTTGCCTGCAGGAGTTTATTATTTCTCCGGCGAAAGCGGTTATAGAGCAAAGGTTGTGAAGCTTTGAGACTTATATTCAAACAATATTAGATATGAGATCAATTACCACCCCACGCTATGACGTTCATGGTTACTCATATTATTTATTCAATTTCTATAAATACGAGACCAATTAAAACCCTGCGCTTCAGCGCAGGGTATAGGAAACGCCCCCTCTTAAACCCATGCCGAACTTTAGTCCGGGAGAGGTAAGAGGGTTTAGCATGCTTTTTCCTCGTCCGCGAAAGGCGGACGGGGTTATAATTGTTCTCCCATATAGTATCAACGACCAATTTGTTTAATTCAAAATCCATCTTATATTGAACATATTATTTTGAACAGGTTTTTTTAGAATGAAAAACTACATACTCACAATACTATTTTTCATCTTCTCTGCGAATTGCCTTGCACAAATTTCCGTGCAGACTCTTCGAGGAGAAATTATTGACTCTGAAACAAAGTTCCCGCTTCCGTTTGCGGCGGTTGGGATTTTCAAAGATTCCGTTTTGCTAAAATCAACTGCAAGTGACAGCCTGGGGCGATTTCGTTTCGATGGCATCGAACCGGGAAAATATTCGATCCAGGTAAATTTCATCGGCTACTCTCCTCTGTTCAATTCAGGCATCGTTGTGAATTCAGGAAAGGAAACTGTTCTCACTCTAGAAATGCAGGAGTCGGGAAAAAACCTGGCCGAAGTTGAGATCACCGGCTTTCGAAAAGACCAGTCGGTGAATGAAATGTCGATGATCAGCACGCGTACATTTTCAGTGGAAGAAGCAAACCGTTATGCCGGAAGCCGCGGCGATCCCGGGCGAATGGCGACGAACTATGCCGGAGTGCAGGGAAGCGACGATACGAGAAACGACATTATCATCCGTGGAAATTCACCGCTCGGTGTGTTGTGGAGAATCAACGGCACGACAGTCGCAAATCCGAATCACTTCGCTATTCCGGGTACGACGGGTGGCGGAGTGACAATGCTGAATAATAAGACACTTGCAAATTCCGATTTCATGACGGGCGCTTTTTCGGCCGAATATGGAAATACCATTTCAGGAGTATTCGATCTGCGTTTCAGAAATGGTAACAACGAAAAGCATGAATACTCGGCTCAACTCGGATTTTTAGGAACAGAGTTAACGGGCGAAGGTCCGATCAGCAGAAAAAATCATTCGTCTTATCTCTTTGCATACAGGTATTCAACATTAAAACTGTTTGAGTCATTTAAAATTCCGATCGGTACGGATGCAATTCCGAATTACCAGGACCTTTCGGCGAAATTCAATTTCCCCGGTAAGAAAGGCGGCAACTTTTATTTCTATGCCATTGGCGGAACGAGCGACATTAATATTAAGATAAGCGAAAAAGAAAATCCGGAAACTGAGATATACGGAGAGAAAGACAAAGACCAGTTGTTTAAGACATCATCCGGATTAATTGGTCTGGGTAAGGCATTTAACATTAATCCGTCTCTATATGCACAGGCGAAACTCAGCTACCAGCGAGGCAGGGCGAGTACTGAAGACGGACTGGTTTTCCGGAATGAAAATTATGAAGTGGATTCAATCGTTCCCTGCCTGGGCTATGAATTCCTGACCGGTACGACTACAGTCAGCGCCGAAGTTGTAAAAAAGTTTAATCCGTCGTTGGTATTTAAAGCGGGAATTAATTACGACATTTTAAATTACGATTTGATTGACAGCGTATACAATGAGAATGATTACACATTTACGACAAGACTCGATTATAAGGGAAGCACATCGCTCATTCAGCCCTATGCATTACTAAAATCACATATAGGAGAAAAGCTGAGTATTACTGCGGGACTGCATCTGCAGTTTCTTACTCTGAATAACAGCAAGTCATTCGAGCCAAGAATCGGAATTAAATATGCCGTAAGCAATAAGAGTTACCTGAGTGCAGGATTCGGCATGCACAGCCAGATGCAGCCATACTACATCTAC
>CAZAON010000094.1:0-3205 GCA_964486655.1 uncultured Flavobacteriales bacterium | reverse complement strand
CTTTTATATATTTTGAATATAATTTTATTTTTATTTATACCGGTTTCATTTGTATGGGGACAGACTACTCAAATGCAGGTTGGGAACGGGCTCGCTAAGGGTTGGAAGACTTTAAATGAAAAGGAGTTTTCTATTCAATATCCGGATAGCTTTGAGCTTGATAAGTCCGGACAGATGAGTGTGACCTTTGTGTTATTTTCCAGACAGACTTCTGCCCGTGATTTGTTTCGTGAAAATGTAAATTTAGTTATCCAGGATCTGACGGGCCGGAATATTGACCTGGACCGATACGTTGAAATTACGGTAGGTCAGATTAAAAATATGATAACCGATGGTGAATTGATTGACAGTAAGAGGATAAAGCAATCGAATTCGGAGTATCAAAGAATCACATACAAAGGAAAGCAGGGTCAATTTAGTTTAAGGTGGTTACAATATTACTGGATAAAGAATGAAAAAGCTTATCTCTTAACATTAACATGTGAAATCAATCAGTATGATAAGTATGTAAAGGTCGGCGAAGAGATTATGAAAACTTTTAAATTAAAATAGTTAAGTCTCCGTGAGCGCAAAACCCGAAACCCAAAACCCGAAACTGGTAATCACAGAGAGCGGTATTGAAATCAAAACCGTATATACCGAGCATAAAACCGTGTTTGAATTTCCCGGCAAGTTTCCTTTTACGCGCGGGGTTCAGGCCGATATGTATAGGAGCCGCTTATGGACGATGCGTCAGTATGCGGGATTTTCGACGGCAGAAGAATCGAATAAGCGTTATCATTTTTTATTGAAGCAGGGAACGACGGGATTATCGGTTGCATTCGATTTACCGACACAGATCGGTTATGATTCCGATCATTCGATTTGCGAAGGTGAAGTCGGTAAGGCGGGAGTGGCGATTGATTCGCTCCGGGATATCGAAATATTATTCGACGGAATCAAACTGGAAGAGGTGAGTACGTCGATGACGATCAATTCGACTGCATCTATTTTACTTGCATTTTACATTGCCCTGGCGAAGAAGCAGGGTGCAGATCTGAGCAAGCTGAACGGAACGATACAAAACGATTTGCTGAAAGAATATGCGGCACGCGGAACATACATTTATCCGCCCAAGCCATCGATGCGCATTATCACCGATATCTTTGAATACTGCAATAAGGAATTACCGAAGTGGAATACAATTTCGATTTCGGGATATCATATAAGAGAGGCGGGATCAACAGCAGTTCAGGAACTCGCATTTACTTTAGCTAACGGTAAAGCATATGTGAAGGCCGCATTGGAAAAGGGTCTTGACATAAATGTTTTCGGAAAGCGTCTGTCGTTTTTCTTCAATGCACACAATAATGTATTCCAGGAAGTAGCGAAGTTCAGGGCGGCGCGAAGAATGTGGGCGAATATCATGAAAGATCTCGGTGCGACTGACGAGCGGGCAATGATGCTTCGGTTTCATACGCAGACAGGCGGATCGACGCTTACAGCTCAGCAGCCGATGAATAATATTGTGCGTGTCACCTTGCAGGCATTGTCTGCAGTGCTGGGCGGAACGCAGTCGCTGCATACTAACGGTTACGATGAAGCGTTGAGTCTGCCGACGGAAGAAGCGGCTCGCATTGCATTGCGCACACAACAGATCATAGCGACGGAGAGCGGAGTAGTGGATACGGTTGATCCTTTGGCCGGATCATATTTTATCGAGACACTTACCGATGAGATAGAGGCTAAGGCAAATGAATACATCCATCGCATCGATGCCATGGGAGGAGCGGTAAGCGCCATCGAGGCCGGATTCATGCAGAATGAAATCGCAGGCGCTTCATACATATACCAGAAGTCTGTGCAGAATAAAGAACGAATCATCGTAGGTGTAAATCAGTATGTGACCGAAGAGCCCGTTTTCGATAAGCATTTTACGGTTGATGATTCGATCAGGCAATTACAAATCAACAAGCTGAATAAACTGAAAGCGGAGCGCGATCAGAAAAAAGTGAGTGAATGTATTTTGAAAATCGAACAGGCGGCGAAGGATGGAAGCAATCTGATGCCGGTGATTATTGAGGCTGTGGAGAACCTGGCGACACTGGGAGAGGTTGCGGATGCGATGAGGAGGGTGTTTGGGGAGTACAATTAATACTGGGATTTTTGGGATTTGTTGATTATGGGATTGGATTTTTAGGGATTTTGGGATTATTTTTCAAACATTTTTCTTTGCGATTTTGCGACTTGTCGAGAGATTTTATTTTGACTCAAAGAGCACAAGGAAACCAAAACACGAACTCTGTTTAACTCCGTTTATTCTGTTCCTCCGTTGTTCATTTTTCTCCGTGTTTATTCTCAAAAATCAATCCGGTAACTCAACACCGGTATCAACGGCGCCTGGTACGATGTCTTGGTCTTACCTGTGAGCGGATCATAATATTCTCCATATACATTACTTCGATTCGTCGCATTCTGCAAATCCAGACTCCACGTTGTGGTACTCTTTGCGCGGTTTCTCTTTAAGGAGAATTTCAGATCTGTGCGGAAGTAATTGGATGCCTGCAGTTCGTACGGACGGCTTTCGACATATTCCGTTTCTCCGCTTTGTACGGATGCTTCGTAATCAATAGGAGTGCTTCTGAGTCCGCCCGAGAAGATTGTTTTGATGTTTATTCCAACAATCCGGTTACCAAATCCGGCACCTGTCCTGAATTCCTTCCCGGCCGTCAGGCTCATTGCGAAATGTCCGTTGAAGCGTGTATTGTACCATTGATTGTTTGAGGCCCTGTATTTCGAATCATACAGCGATGAGGATAACAGGAAGTAAAAATCGTGATGGAGGAATTGCTCTACGGTTAGTTCTACGCCATAGTTTCTGCCGGCGCCGTTGTTTGCAAGCGGATCGGTATAGAATCCGTTCTCATTGTTGAGCATGGAGAAAGTATTCATAACATCTGTACTGACCGGAACATCGAACAAGTATTGGTAATATGTTTCAATCTTCGCATGCAAAAACTCATTGAATGAACGATCGAATCCCAGTACGAAATGATGAGCTTTTGTAAATCCTAAATTCCGGTTTGGCTGAATGATTCCTTGCGGGCCTTGTACCTGAGCGAAGTAGACACCTGTCGGCTGCACCTGTCCGTGGAGTCCGTAACCCAGGCTGACTGATTGTTTCGGAGTTATATCGAATTTTACGGATGCTCTCGGCTCGATGCTG
>CAZAON010000093.1:0-7332 GCA_964486655.1 uncultured Flavobacteriales bacterium | reverse complement strand
CTTTTGAGTAAGAGTCGCGCCTGCATCATCCAATGCCATATCAGCTCCGAATAGTCCGGCAGCATATTGCCCGTAAGCACTGGCTAAAAACCACATTCCCATCATTACACCAAACATCGGCTTGGGAGATAGCTTTGTCATAATCGAAAGTCCGATCGGCGAAAGACACAATTCACCAAACGTAATGACCAGGTAAGCAAGTGTGAATATGTTCAACGATGTAAGTCCGTTTTCATCAGCAAAAAAACGAGTGTACCAAAAAACAAAGAATGCAAGACTGAGAAAGATAAAACCGAGTCCGAATTTTACAACCGTATTCGGCTCCTTACCTCTTTTTGCAAGCCAGAGCCATGCGAGACCGACGAGCGGACTGAATGCAATAACGAATAAAGCATTAGCTGAATTATTAACGCCATTGGGATCCACCTTTATACCTAATAGTGAATCATGCATATTATAACGGGCAAACAAACTGAGTGATCCTCCGCTTTGTTCAAAGAATGCCCAGAATATAACAGAGAATAAAATAAATATCAGAGCAGCCGCGAGTTTCTTTCGTTCGGCCACACCGAATTTAAACATCTCGTAAATAATATATAAGAGCGTAAGCGGACCAACAATATACATGAACATGTCTGTATAAGCCGAATTTTTTACAAGCAACAGGATTAGCGGAATGATAAGAATGGATCCAGCATACACCATGATTTCATACATCCTCTTTTTAGCGGCGGGGATTGCAGGATGCATAGGAGTTAATCCGATGGGACCTAGCGTACGTTGCGTAAAAGAGAATACAGCCAGACCGAAAACCATGAAAATTCCGGCGAGAGAAAATGCAAGGTTCCAGGAATATTCCGTTGCCGCCCAGATACACAGGTATCCGCCCAGGAATGCACCGATGTTAATACCCGAATAAAAAAGTGAGAATCCGGCATCCCTCCTGCTGTCACCCTGTTTGTAAAGAGTTCCCACCATGGTTGAAATATTCGGCTTAAAGAATCCCGTACCAACAATCGTAAAACATATACCGATGAAGTACAACGTTTGTGGTGAGAATGCAAGCGTAAAACTTCCGACAATCATTAATAGTCCGCCCCAGAATATTGACTTTCTGAAACCAAGAATTTTATCGGCGAATAATCCCCCGACAAAAGCCATGGTATAAATGAAAGCCTGAATAGCTCCATATTTAAGATTCGCATCCTTTTCGGTGAGCTTTAGTTGTTCAACCATAAAAATGGTTAGCATTCCGCGCATCCCATAAAATGAAAAACGTTCCCACATTTCGGCGAGAAACAAATACCAAAGTTGTTTTGGATATTTACCTTTAAAATCCTGAATCTCTTCGATTGATTGGGGAACAGCTAATGCCATAATTTATTGATTTGATTTGCCGGCAATTTAGAAATAGTCTTGAGTATTGAGTATTGCGCCTTCAGATTTTTTCAATCAGGCATATAAAATCGTAATAAAATTGTCAGATTAACCGCTGAGATTAAGATTGTTAAGGTCCGTTTAACAGTTTCTTTAGAAAATACGCTTTTTAGGGCATTTAAGGCTAAAAGTTCATAGACAAAAGACTCAATACAATTATGAAAATTCAGATAATTAACCTTATTTTTGACACCCTTATAAACTAACCAAATTAAGAAATGAAAAAACTATTACTTATCCCTTCAATGGTTATCCTTACTCTGTCTTGCCTCGCACAGCAGGGAGTATGGATTTCAAAATCTTCAGGATTTGTTCCAACATCATCAGGCGTTCGTGACATATTTGTAGTTGATACAAACGTAGCATGGATGATCGCATATGATGGAGATCCGAACACCGGTGGAGTATTTCGCAACGATTATTCAAAAACGATCGATGGCGGTAACACCTGGACAGTTGGATACACTCCGGCAAACGCAGGAACGTATGACTGGTCAAACATTTGCGCTCTGAATGCTGATACGGCATGGGCACTGAGCTTTAACAGTATCTTTAAGCATGGTGGTTTATTATATAAGACTACTGATGGCGGAGCTAACTGGGTTCAGCAGGCAGATACTTTATTTACAAGTACAACTGACGGATTCCCTAACAACGTTCACTTCTTCAATGCGAATGACGGTGTATTGTTTGGAGATCCGATTGCTACCGGTGAATATGAAATATTTACTTCTAACGACGGTGGTGCTACCTGGACTGCAGTAGATACTGCGAATATTCCTAATCCACAGGATGTAGATGAAGCAGCATGGACAAATCATTACCAGGCGATTGGTGATACTATTTGGTTTGATACAAACGAAGGACGTGTTTATCGTTCAACAGATCGTGGTTTAACATGGACAGTTGCTCACACGACTCTTGCTATCGTTCCGGGAAGCACACCTCAGCAGGCAATTGATATCTGTTTCACAAGCGGAAGCTATGGTATTGCCCGCTACTACGAAGATGCTACTATGACAAACACTGTTACATACACAATGGATGGTGGTGATACATGGGATACTCTTGCAACTTCTGGAAACTTATTCGGTGGTGATATCGCTAACATCCCCGGTACAAACGTAATGGTTAGTACAGGAATCAGCTCAACTTCCGGTTTTACAGGAACATCTTATAGTACAGATGGCGGCGCGACATGGATTACTGTTGAAACAGGTGTTCAGCGCGGCTCTTTGGGAATTGCTGACTCTACACACATGTGGTGCGGTGGTTTCTCCGCTTCTCCTACATTAGGCGGTGTATTTTCAATGAACTTCTTCCCTACAGTTGCTTGTAATGATGGCTCAATCAATCCGGGTACCGCTTCTTCATTAGATAACTCAGTTTGCGACGGAGACAGCGTTACTTTCTCTGTTACAGGTTTCGTTGGACCTGAAGATGGATATTATTCAGGTGTTGCATGGTTAATTTCATCAGCTGACATCTCAGGAAGTATTGATCCATTAGCAGAATTATCAGTAGTTGCTTCACATGGTCTTAACCTCCCTGCAGCTATTAACAGCGACCAGTTATTTATTAACGACGGAGCACTCATTGATGGTGTTGCTCTTACTTATGGTGTTTATTACTGGACTCCGGTATTTTTTGGAAATGCGGCAAATGCAGATCCTTTTACTGCACCGGCATTCTTATTTGACCTTACTTTGGATCTAAACTGTGTATATACAGGAAATTCAGTTCCAATGACTGTATATGCTCCAAACGATATCAACTGTGCAAATGGCATTTCTGAAATCAATAGCGGTGCTTTAGTAATGAATTCATTCATGAAAGACATCAATACACTTCAGTTAAATATCAACTCTGTAACACCGGGTAAGGCATTCATCCAGATCATGGATCTTACCGGTCGTACAGTTTACAGCAATACTTCAAGTGTAATAAGCGGTGCTAATCAGAAGACTATCAACGTAAGCAATCTGGCAACAGGTACGTACATTGTAAAGGCTTCTGTAAACGGAAACGTTGTTGCAGGAAAAGTAGTTAAATATTAATCTAAGTTTTATTTAGTAAAAAGCCATCCGCCTCTGGTGGATGGCTTTTTTTATGAGCTGACTGCTTTCAAAAAGTCAAAGCATTTTTTACTTTAGTCGGATATAAATCTCATCCATGATGAAACACCTGAAGGCAAAAGACATTCCGTTTATGTTAGTCGCCTTTTTTCTGCCTCTGACACTGTTTATACTTACCAGTTCAGGTTCACTCATGTTTGATGATGCGGCAGAGTTTGCTACGGTCATTAAGCTCGGGAGTATTGCTCACCCACCGGGAACTCCGGCATACATCATTACCGGAATGTTATGGACAGAATTAACGACACTGTTCGGAATGCCGGTAATAAACTCTCTCAATTTATTGTCTTCAATATGCATTTCACTATCCTCACTCCTGCTCTATTTGAGTTTTACGGGAATCGCAGTTCGCAATAACCTGTTATCGAATTATAGAATTATCTCTTGTTCCGTCGCATTGTCTTTTGCGACTGCTGCAACAACATGGGCATGGGGCAATACTATTGAAGTATATAGTTTTCAGGTACTGGCTATGAGCATTGCGTTGTACGGACTTATTTCCTATCAGCTTTATTCTAATAATGTTTCCTTATTCATTGCGGCATTCGGAGTAGCGGCCGGATTAAGCAGTCATCACGTAACGATGATTGCATTTCTGCCTTTTACACTTTTTTTCTTCATTCCCGGAATATTAATTCCGGCAGAGGTTAAACCCGAAAAAAAGAAAAAAGCAAAGCAGGAAAACGACTCATTTATAAGTCAGTTATTGTCCGTTTTCCTGAATAAAAGTTTCTGGACATTCACAGGAATTGTAACCATTATCACACTCTTCTTTTACGGCTGGATGTATGTGCGTGCACAAAGTGATTATCCTTTTATGTTTGGAAAACCTGAAACGTTAAGCGAGTTGTTTTATCATGTAAGCGGTGGTTCATATTCGAAGAATCTCACGTCAGCCTCTACCAATATTATAAGTTCACGATTGCCCTATTTTTTAAAACTCACCGCTCTTGAACTCTTTGTATTAATTCCATTGTTTATTGCCGGAATAGGAATTTTAGTTTCAAAGAAATTACAGCGTCTATTATGGCTGGTGATCATTTACTTTCTTATTCTTTTTATCTATCAGATAAATAACAACCAGTGGTCCAGCACCGACGCATACATGCTTCTCCCTTTCATGTTATTGTACGTAATCATTTTTTATGGAGCCATATTTTATTCCGATAAATTCAAATTGCAATATGTACTTCCTGTTCTAGTTATCGTGCAGATCGCGTTTAATTTTAAGGACCATGACCGCCGAACATATCCGGTCAGTAGTTCGCTCATGGAATTACTCGATAAATCGGCGCCAAAAAACAGTGTGATATTGATTTCTGACTGGACAACTGTAATGCAATATTATTATTTCCGAATTGTAGAAAATTTCAGGCCCGATCTGGTTGTGTTGAACTATGACATTAAGTTCACTCATTACAGGATTCTTCCGACTTTATATCCGGAGTATTACAAACGAATAAAACCTGAGTATGATCATTTCATAGACGAATTAGGTAAAGCAAACCCACACCAGATCTCAAATACAGGTTGTGATTTAAATACGCCTGAATTGATGTCAGCCTTTAAGAATGTTATCGCGAAAATTGAATCGCTGGCGAAAGCAGATGGTACGCAGTTTTTAACCGATCCCAGGGCTCATTATTTTTTCGGACAGCAAAAGATTTATGATGCGCGACGGTTTGTTTCGGGAGGATATTCATCTACCATGCCCGGTGATTCGTCGGCTAATAATTATTTCCTCAGTCTGAACATGCCTTTTCTAAGTTCGCCTTTACTTTTAACAGATCCTGCCGCCCTGGATAAATTGGTAGATTTTCAGGCAATGTTAGACCGGCATATTGAATTTTATCAGGCCAATAATAATCAGATCAGTCTGGCAAAAGCAACTGAAGCAAGAGACAAAATTCTACGGCTTCAGAGGGAAATGAAAAAGAGTATGTCGTTCGCGTATAAAATTAAGTAGCGGGTGTCGGGTTGTTGAGGGGTTCCAAGATTCCAAAATTCCAGATTCCGGTATTCCATTATTGAATAAAAAGTTTTGTTACATATTCCTCATGATCATCTGATAATTTCACAAAAAGAGTTGTGGAAGTCAGGAAAGAAAGATCAATACTTTTCTCAAACATTGAATTGATTTCTGATCATGATAAAAATTTTAGTCAATATATTTTATCTACTTCATCAGCAGAAACGCTTCTGTGGCCAGACGATAAGATTCCATTCCAAATCCGCTAATCGATCCTTTACATTTCCCCGCTATCATGGAAACATGCCTGTATTCTTCCCTTGCGAAAATATTGGAAATATGAACTTCAATCACCGGAGTCCTAATTGAAGCAATGGCATCTGCAATAGCCACAGATGTATGTGTATAACCTCCGGCATTCAGAATGATTCCATCGGCCTTAAATCCGTTAGCCTGTAAATCGTTAATCAGTTCACCCTCAACGTTACTCTGAAAATAACTGAATGTGATTATTTCATAGGTAGCTTTTAACTCCTCAAGGAATTTTTCAAAAGGCGAACTGCCATAAATACCCGGTTCGCGGATACCCAAAAGATTCAGGTTTGGCCCATTAATGATATGGATGTGCATTTATTCAATTTAAAGGGCAAAATACTCACTTTTTTCAAACATTTATGTGAATAAGTTTTTATGTTAAATTGCTTTACAATCAACTGTTATAGCCATTTTTGAGACAACTCTCTAATTAGCTTCTTGAAGAAATATTTACCCGGATTTAAGTCCTACCTGAAACTGGAACGTTCTCTGTCAGAAAATTCCATTGAAGCATATTTACATGATATTATGCTTCTTGACCGTTTCCTTGAGTTTAGGAAAATCACGGTTAATCCGGGTACGATTACCTTAAATCAACTGCAGGAATTCATTAAATGGATCAATGAAATCGGACTTGGCGCACGGAGCCAGGCAAGGATCATTTCCGGACTAAAAGGATTTTTCAAGTATTGCCTGATAGAAAACCTCATCATCGATGACCCTTCACAACTGCTGGAGTCACCGAAACTGGGACGGAAATTACCTGACACGCTAAGTGTTCAGGATATAAATAACCTGGTCGAGGCAATTGACCTGAGTAAACCCGAGGGTGTCAGAAATAAAGCCATGCTGGAAACCCTTTACAGTTGCGGACTTCGTGTTACTGAACTTGTTACTCTTAAGCTTTCGAATATTCATCCCGAAATTGGCTTTTTAAAGGTGATTGGAAAAGGTAACAAGGAGAGACTCGTTCCTATGGGAAGCGTCGCCGCGAAAAACATAAAAATATACAAAGAGCAAATCCGCTGCCACATACCTGTCCAGAAAGGATTTGAGGATTTTGTTTTTCTTAACAACCGCGGACGTCAGCTCAGTCGTGTAATGGTTTTTTTAGTAATTAAACAATTGGCAGAGAAAATTAGCTTGAAAAAAAGTATAAGTCCTCATACCTTTCGACATTCCTTCGCTACACATCTGATTGAAGGAGGAGCCGATTTACGGGCTGTACAGGAAATGTTAGGACATGAATCAATTACTACAACAGAAATATATACTCATCTCGACCGCGATTTTCTGCGCGCTTCGATCATAAAACATCATCCGCGCGCATGAGAATAGCCTTATCAAAAAATTATTTCAGTCGTAAGTCGCGAATAAAGCTGCAAATTCTATCCGTAATTTTCTCTTTTACTTGTATGGTTGCCGAAGCTCAAAAAAAAGTCATCGATTATTCAGCAGATACAATAACTTTCTCCG
>CAZAON010000092.1:0-5474 GCA_964486655.1 uncultured Flavobacteriales bacterium | reverse complement strand
CAGCCTGTTTCTCCCTGAACAAATCAATTTTCTTTTGTTCTTTCAGTTTCTCGAGGGCAAATTCACGTACGCTTTCAAGCATTTGAAAACGAACTTCTGTATCGTCATCCTGACCAAAAACAAGACTCTTGTCGATGAGTGACATGAGTATACAGGTTACATCATGCCCTTCATTTACATTCATGGATTCAATGCTGTCAAGCCGGCATCCGACATCGAATAAACTTATCTGCAACAGCATGTCCTGTTCTTCTTTTGTGAGAAGGCTAAAGCTCCATTCGATCGTATTGCGAATGTTTTTCTGGCGGTCGGGTACATCCCTATAATTTACGCGGAGTACATCAAAGCTCTTTTCGAGTTTCTGGAGAAGCTGGGCCGGACTGAACAGGTTTATCTGTCCTGCGGCAAGTTCTATGGCGAGCGGAATACCTTCGAGACGATTGCAGATTTTGCAGATTGTATCTATGTTCTGACTGTTAATTTCGAATGAAGGCTGTATGACCTTGGCTCTTTGTCTGAACAATTCGCAGGCAGGAGCAAGTTTAGCGGGACCTGATCCGGGCATATCATCACAATCGGAAAGAACCGGAACTTTATATATGTGTTCGAATGAAAGTGATAAACGCTCACGGCTTGTTACAATGATTTTTAATCCGGGTGCGGCATTCAGCAAATTCTCCACTATAGTTGCAGCATTAACCACCTGCTCGAAATTATCCAGAATCAGCAGAAACTTTTTATCATGCAGGAATAGCTTCAGACTTTCCAGTTCGTTTCCGCCTGATACTTTTATTCCGAGTGCATAGCAGATTGTTTCAGAAACGAGATTGTAATCTTTAACCGGAGCAAGCGGAACAAATGCAGCTCCGTCTTTATATGAATCCTGCAGGCGACGAACTGTTTCTATGGCCAGTCTTGACTTACCAATTCCTCCCGGACCGGTCAAAGTAATCAGCCTGGTTGATGGCTCTGATATCATTTCTGTTAATTCCTGAATATTCTTCTCACGACCGATTAGCATATTTTGTACTTCAGGCAATGAGTTGAATGATTTAAATTCATCTTCGGTGATTTTATTCTGAATAGTCAGATTAAATCTTTCAGTCAGAAGTAAGGCAAGATCGTTTATGATCAGATTATTTAATTCGCCTGCTTCAGTGAAAGTCTTGTATGAAACTTTATCATCCTGCTGTATGCGATTTATAAGCTTTGTTAGTCGTTCTTCACGATGGCCTGAACTCTTTTTAATGTAGATGAGCTTCGGCATGTTTCCGGATAAATTAAATTCATCTTCAAGTCCGGATACATTTTCTTCCGGCGCCACCCAGCCATAGCGATTCCAGTAAATACCAACGAAAATCTGGCTTTGTGCCAGGTACTGGCGATAAAGGTCTCTGGGTGCATGTGGTCTGGCACCTAATTCAAACATTACCGGTGTGAGGTGAATGTTTTGAATCGCTTCTTTTACAACCTGACGTTCCTCCGCCAGCTCTTCGAGAGTGGAGCTGACAAAAACCCGAAGCCTTTGATCGGGAGTGAGGATTTGGGGACTGTTACTTTGCATGTGAATTATATTTGTGTGTTAATAGTAATCCGACTGGTGAATCATTACTGCGAATTCACGATGCTAATTAACAGAGACAATAAAGTGTGTGAAAGTGGAAATGGATGAAGTGGGGAAAATAGTGGCTGAACTGTAGTATTGAGAATTACAAATTACACTTTGAAAATTACAAATTACAAATTTCAAATTACGAGGGCCTTGATTGGACGGGATGAATGGGGTTGGAGTTTATTGCAGTTTGAATTACAAATTACAAATTAAAAATTACGAGGGCCTTGAATGGGAACGGTAAATAGGCTCGAGTTATTTTCGTTGTTGAATTACAAATTACAAATTACAAATTACGAGGGCCTTGAGGGGACGGGATGAATGGGCTTGGAGTTTATTGCAGATTGAATTACAAATTACAAATTACGAGGGCCCTGAATGGGTAGGTCAGCGTTCCCAACCCGAAACCCAAAACTAAATCTTCGACACCCGTAATACCAGCATCCCCCAACCCGAAACCCGAAACATATTCTTCGACATCCTCCAAGCCAGCATCCCCCAACCCGAAACCTAATCTTCGACACCCTGAGAGCCTGCAGCCGTTACTTCCCCATAAACTGCTTTATCTCCGTCAGCTTCTCCCGGCTTACTAGCACTTCCTTGTCAATTGCAGGCTTCATGGCAAGTTTCAGCCGGTTTCCAAAGTAATCGCTGATCTGATCAATGCTCTTAATTGAAACTAAAAAAGCCCTGTTGATTCGAAAATATTGTTTGGGATCAATCATTCCCTCGATTTCATCAATCGTATAGTCAATGATATATTTTTTATCGTCAAAGGTTTTGAAAAAACTTAATTTCTCATCGCTGAAAAAATAAGCGATATTTTCAATGTCGATAGAAATGAGTTTTTGAAGGTGTTTTACTAAAAATCGTTTTCTGTACTCTTTATTTTGTAAAGTCTGTTGCAATTCCTTTACTAACGAAGAAATATTCAAATCGCTTTGTTGCGGAGCTGAAAAATTCTTTTTCATTTTAGCGAGTTTGTCAAGTGCCAGCTCAAGTTCATCTTTCTGAACAGGTTTTAAAAGGTAATCCACGCTGTTAACCTTGAATGCTTTCAATGCAAATTCATCGTAGCTTGTTGTAAAAATAACCGGACTCTTTATTTCGACCAGATTAAATATCTGAAAACTTTGTCCGTCGGATAGCTCAATATCCATGAGAATCAGATCGGGCTGGGGATTATTTTGCAGCCACTCAACAGAGGTGCTTATACTATCGGCAGTCCCGGCAACTTCAATATTGGGATCGATTTGCTGAAGTGTTTTTTTTAATTTTTTTACTGCGAGATCTTCGTCTTCGATAATTAGAATTCGCATAATCGTATTTATTAGTATAGGTTTATTTAATTTAATTCAAAATTAGTTGTGAAATAGGCCTGAAGCAATCTATTCCCGTTTAGTTGTATTAATTTCTGATTCAACCGTTAATTTTCCCTGCTCAATTGTAGATTTAGGAGTTTCTATTCAATAAGTGGAATTCTCACCTGAAAAGTACTGCCATCATCTTTTATATCTATATCTTTTTGTACTATCAGTTTATATTTTTCACGAATGTTTGTAAGTCCGATGCCTGTAGAATCAACCTGTGGTTTTGATTTCCGGATCAGATTGTTTTCAATAGAGATATAACCGTTTTTTGTAGAATTGATATTGACTTTTACCGGATTCGATCGGTTGATCACATTGTGTTTGACGACATTCTCTACAAGTAATTGCAGAGTTAATGAAGGAATTTCTTTTTCAGAGTCTTCTTTGTCAATATGAATATCCATTAAAAAACCATCTCCATATCGGGTTTTAAGCAGACTTCCGTATGATTCAATGAATTTGATTTCTTCGTTAACCGTTGTTAGACTGTTTTCATTATTTCGTAAAAGATATCTGTATACCTTGCTTAATTCGTCAAGAAATTTTTCAGCTCTGTTTTTGTCCTCCGTAATTAACGAAGAGAGGGTGTTAAAGCTGTTGAACAGGAAATGCGGATTTACCTTTTGTTTTAATTTATTAAACTCCTCAGTTAATTGCATTTGTTCGATCATTTCCTTTTCGGCTGCCGCTTCCTTGAACTTATCAATGATATAAATAACTTCCCACAGCGATTCGAAAACAATGTTTACGGAAAGGCCGACTAAATATCCATACAATAAATCATTCCCCTGAATTTGGTATCCATTAATCCGGAATACATGAAAAGCATAAAAAATTATAAGAACAGAAGGAGTCATAACCAAAACGTTCACAAATAATTTTGTGAAAACCCGGCGGCGGGTTTCTTTGATATCAGGGTATTTCTTGCGGAGAAATTGATCGTATAGAAAATGAGCTCGAAATGAAAAGTATCCGATAAAATAAATAATCGGGTAGGCGACAAGTGAGATTTTTATATCCTCAAAAAGTCGTTCATGGTACATTATATATACTATTGCAAGAGTGATAAATGGCATGGAAAACCAGAATCCGATTACCTGATATCGTGGAGGTTTATTGAATTTCATGCCGCAATAATATTTGAGTTAAATAAATAAATCCGGATTTGTCTCTCGGCCGGAGTTTCGTGTATTGTTATTTTTTCAACATTCAGCAATTTATATTTATTTACTAAATTGTCTAATCCTGCTTCGGCATCCATATTTTGAATGATTGTCTTTTCATTCAGATTGTGATTGATGACCAAATAGCCTTCCGAATCTGTTCTGATATCGATTGCAAGAGGTGTTTTCTTATTGAGTACGTTATTATAAATGATATTTTCCAGAATTACCTGCATACTCAGTGGCGGGATCCACTTTTCCAGTAATTCAGGTGAAACATTAATCTCCGCTTTTATAGCTTCACCGAATCTTGCTTTCGATAAAAACAGGTATGATTTTGCAAACTTGATTTCATCTTTAAGGGGAACAAGGTATTGATCATCGCTGCGTAAAAGGTAGCGGTGAACTTTTGTCATTTCATCTAAAAACTCTTCCGCATATTCCTCGTTGTCGTGAATGAGTCCGGAAAGAGTATTAAAGCAGTTAAACAAAAAGTGCGGATTGATCTGACCTTTCAATCCGAGCAGTTTACTTCGTTGATATGCATTTTTTAATTTTTCCCCTTCCGATAATGAATCTTTCCAGCTTTCCCAGTTCGCCATGCCTTCATTAATAAAAGTAATTACCGTACTCATGATACAGGCATATAAAATCGTCCACCACAATCTTGAAGTTACAGTTTCACATTTTATCCATGACGTATAATTGTAAAATTCAAATACACCGTAAATCGCTGCAATATTCATCAGATAAAATACAGGCAGCAGAATGCTTATTCTTTTGAAAAGATCCCCGGCTGCAGGGAACCTGTTTTTTATTCCGACAGCTACGGTTCCGAAGATCGCGTAAACAAAGAGAAAATAAACGGTGCTAATCAGGTATGACTTAAAAAACAAACCTGCATTATCGAAGATACATAACCCGAAAATGAGGATGTTCATGAAGATGACATATGGGATCATCACCCATACAAATACAATTGGTTCCTTATCGCTGTATCTTTTCATTGTAAGTACCCAAAACTATGAAAATCTTCCTGTTTTAGCTTTTTTTAAGGATGGCTTGAGCTTTTTTCGGATGAATTGAGGAAAATGCAGGATGAATTGTAACTGCAGGAACAAGTTATTTAACAGCTTTTGGTGCTTATGATGCCACTTATAATAGAGACACAGGCACATTTATGATTGTTTCTACAGGAAGTGTAACAATTACAGAGCACAATACTTTAACCAATAAAATTGCAGGTACATTGTATCCCTCCGGTGAAGTACATATTGCCTGAACCCTTTTCATAATATTTCTTTGTAGCGATAAAAACCAAATCGCTAT
>CAZAON010000091.1:0-13399 GCA_964486655.1 uncultured Flavobacteriales bacterium | reverse complement strand
TAACGTCCCGTAGCTTGCCGAAGTGCCGCCCGTTCGTCATTCCAAATATAGCGAAAATCTTTGTGGCGGCATTTTGGCAAGGTGATGTTAGCGGTAGTTAGCTGTAGTTAACTAATTTTTCAAATTCGAGAATATTCTTTTCATCTTGAAAACAGATAATCATTTCGTCATTGATTTTATAGTCAAATATATTGTGGCTCGAAGTGTCGTATATTTCTCCGCATACTAAAAATATTTTTTTATCTCCGTAGTCAAAAGTTAATCTATAAGGATAATTGTGAATCCCATTCTTGATGTCAACTCTTATTAATGTCTGTTCAATTTCAAGGGAAAGAGTAGGTTTTATTTCCATTCGATTTGTTTCCCACCAGAAAGAATTTAGTCCTTCAGAGGTTTGTGCGGCATGTAGGAGAAAATAATTGTTAACCGATCGAATACCAACTGAATGGCAATAATAAAATTGAAACGAAACTGACTGTTGATCAAATGTCGGGTCAGTGTCTATATACAAGTCGATGCTTTCAATGAAAGAGCCTTGAATAATCTCACAGAATTTATTCAGATTATCTTGAAATGTTTTTAATTCCGATTTCATTCTAATAAATTTCCGCTAACTCACATATAAGCGCCATTAATATAGCGCATTATATTGATTTTCTTCATTTTCAACGAAAGATAAAAGATTTAAATATATCCCGCAATGCGTATTACATCAGCAAAACAAAAAAGCAAATTTGAATAATATCCAAATGAAATACCGGAATCCGGAATTATGGAATTATGGAATTATGGAATATTGGAATATTGGAATCCTGGAATAATGGAATCGTGAAATAATGGAATATTGGAATATTGGAATATTAGAATACCGGAATCTTATACCACCAGCAGCACCTACGCCTTAAACCAACAACTCAAAAGCGTAATATCATCCGTGTAGGATTTCGTTTCCTTAAAAGAAGATAAATTCTGCACCAACTGCTGATGTATGGCTTTCATATCGTGCAATTGCTTGCGGTCGGTGAAGAATGTGCTCAGACGCTGCATACCATAATCTTCGCCTTTTTCATTTTCAACGTCTGTTACTCCGTCGGTGTAACAGTGAAGCATAGCATTGGGCGGAATGTAAACCTTGCCCGGATTTATAAATGGCAATTCTTCGAACATTCCCAGTCCGGTCGTACCATCGTTTAACATGTACACAACTTTTTCATGAATCAGGAAGGGCGGATTATGTCCGGCATTTATATAATGTAATTGTCTCGTCGAAACATTGTACTGCCCGATAAAAAATGTAATGAACTTCTCCCCTTTCGCACTCTTATATACTTTTTCATTCAGCGTACTTGCCAGATCGGAAAGTGATGTCGAATGATCAATGAGCGCATGCAGGTTTGCCTGGAAATTTGACATCAGCAACGCGGCCGGAATTCCTTTTCCGGATACGTCGGCCATGCAGAAAATAAATTCTTTATCGCTACGCGGAATAAAATCGTAATAGTCCCCTCCCACCTCCTGATGCGGCAGATATGTCGCATGTATTTCAAAGTGATCGCTCTTCGGCAGACTAACCGGAAAAAGCATCGACTGCATCGTCGCCGCCAGCTCCAGCTCTTTACGTATTCCGGCCTGACGGATCTTCTCACCGGCAATCTGGTTGTTCTCAACTGCTACTACAATAAGATTCGTAATCGTATGAATAAAAGATGTAAGCTCTGTCTTCTTCGGTATAATCGAATTTGTAAGTCCGCCTATCAATGCATATGCCAGTAACTGATCTTTATGATAAACCGGAAGTATCGTTTCAAATGTATTTACCCATAACGATTCTTCAGTCTCCAGCTTCTCTATCTTATTTAATTCTTCCAGTACATGCGTCACGTTAAAATTCTCCAGCGACCTGTCCGTCCCCGAAAGCAAAGCGCATTTCCAGACATCATCAAATATCAGCAAGGCAAATTTTTCAACCTTCAGCTGACTGTGTAACACATGTTCGTAAACATCCAGTAATTGTTTCGTCGAGAAATTGTAGTTGATCGCTTTCGTAATCTGCAAAAGCCAATGCAACTGTGTTTTCTTCGCCTGAAGCTCTATCTGCAAATCGGTGAGTATCGGTCCGGCCGAAATATTTTTATCAGATGCCTTCACTTACTCCCGCCTTTCAGTTGTTCAAGTATTTCCGGTAATTGTTTCACCAGCGCCAATTCACGCATTTTTGTGCGGGCATCCTGCACCGGACTGCCAAAATATGTTTTTCCGCCTTCCACCGACTTGCCCACTCCCGATTGTCCGAGTACTACTGCTCCCTTTCCGATCGTCAGATCTTTCTGCACACCAACCTGTCCCCAGAGTATCACCTCATCTTCTATCGTAACTACTCCCGCAATACCAACCTGGGCGGCGAACAGACAATTTTTACCAATCACCGTATCATGACCCACATGCACCTGATTATCGAGCTTACTCCCTTCTCCAATCACCGTATCACCAGACACTCCCTTGTCTATCGTACATAACGCACCAATCTCTACACGGTCGTGAATGATGACTCGTCCGCATGAAACCATTTTCTCATATCCTTCCGGTTTCCGCTTGAAATAAAATGCATCCGCACCTATAACGGTATTCGCATGAATCACCACATCATCGCCTATCACAGTATGATCGTAAATGGAAACATTCGAATGAATTATACAATTATTGCCAATCGTTACTTGTTCCCCGATAAATACTCCGGGCTGAATCACCGTTCCCTCTCCAATCTTTGCCGAACGGCTGATTGGTATATTTGCCGGAGTAAATTTTCTGAAGTGATTTACGATGGCAATGTATGCGTCGAACGGACTATCTGAATAAAGCAATCCTTTTCCGGCCGGTGGCTCAACGTCTTTATTGATGATAACGAAGGTTGCCGCAGATCCTAATGCCTTGTCATAATATTTCGGATGATCAACAAATGTGATATCACCCGGTTCTACTTTATGAATCTCATTAATACCGGTGACGGCCGCCAGAGGATTACCTCCCAAGCGAGAGTTGGTAAGCTTCGCAAGCTCCGAAAGGGTTACTGAATGTGGGAATTTCATTGACTGTAAAAGTACTATTTTTGCTTTGTAGCCTGTTCCGGTATTGCATCGTGATGCATAATTTATTAACACTCAGTTAGTAGTTTCTAATAGCCTTTGAGCCAAATTAATGTGCCCGATAATTAGTCAGGCCATTGCCCAAATTTCCGACTAAACTCAAACAGATCAGGAATTTGCAATGGTTCAATGAAATTTACCGTCTCCGTTTCAATCTTACTGCCTGTAAATAATTTTTATTGATTTCCGGATGATCATTCAGGCAAGCAATTCATTTCCCTACATTCGCGCCCTATGCACATTGCCGTGAATACCCGCTACCTTATCAGAAACAAAATGGAGGGTATCGGATACTTTACTTATGAAAGCATGATTCGGATTACGCGTAGTCATCCGGAACATAAGTTTACCTTTATTTTCGACAGGCCGTTTGACCAGTCATTTATTTTCAGCGACAATATTACTCCGGTTGTCCTCTTCCCCCCGGCCCGGCATCCCTTCCTCTGGCATATCTGGTATCAATGGAGTTTACCTCCCTTACTGCGAAAATTAAAACCCGATTTATTTATCAGTCCGGACGGATACCTTCCATTGTCCACAAGCGTTAAAACTCTGGCCGTAATCCATGATCTGAACTTCGAAATGTATCCGATGGACATGCCTTTTTTGGTCAGGCAGTTCTTCAGACAATTCAAAAAGTTCGCGAAAAAAGCCGATCGGATTGCCACTGTCTCCGGTTTTACTAAAAACGATATCATCAATCGTTATGCCATTGACGCAGACAAGATTGATATAGTTTATAATGGCGTCAATGAGAAATTTCAGCCTGTCGGTGAATCCGTAATTAAAAACATCCGGGAAAAATATTCTGAGGGTCAGCCTTACTTTCTTTTTGTTGGCGCGCTTCATCAGCGAAAAAACATCGCTAATCTTTTGCGCTCTTTTGAATTGTTTAAAAATGAAAACGGTTCACAGGCTAAATTATTACTTACGGGAAAAAGACGATGGTGGACGGAAGAAATGGAGAAAGTCTATTTATCCATGAAGTTTAAGAATGATGTCATCTTCACAGGACGATTGGATGAAAATGACTTATATCTTGTTACCGCTTCAGCATTCGCATCCGTTTATGTTTCAACGTTTGAAGGTTTTGGTATTCCGATCATCGAAGCAATGCGGGCGGGAGTGCCGGTTATTACTTCGAATGTTACATCAATGCCGGAAGTTGCGGGCGATGCTGCTTTGTTATGTGATCCGTTTAATCCGTCTTCAATCGCAAAAGCTATGTCTCAACTTTGGAAAGATGATGCTCTGAGAAAATCTCTTATTGATAAAGGCCTTCGAAGACAAAAGGATTTTTCCTGGGACAAAACAGCGGAAGCTTTATGGAAATGTATAGTTAAAGCTGCGGGGAATTGATTTTTTCGCTTGAACTTCTGTTTATTTATAATAGAAATTACAAAATTTTCTACAAATGCCTTTTTTTTACTTTTTATTTTATCTCACATCTTTCATTTTATTTCTTTTTAAAATTACGTACAAATATCTGCTATCATTGAGCAGATTCCAACCGCGTAAAAGCGGGTTCTTTTATGCTGAAAAAACATTGCGAAGAATCAAACGTCACTTTGATTAGTCCGTGCAAAACTTTTGTAATTGCCTGGAAGATCTTCTTAATCATAAACCAAAAGCCTCTTTCATAAAAACGACGGCAGATGGTCCGAGTTAAACGAATAGCATTTCGGACCGATGACCGGGAAGAATATTTCATGAATGATCCGGCAATAAAAACCCTGACTAAGTAATTTCTCAAGACTTTTCACCATCTTTACCCTTATGTTAAAACGCTTCTATCAGAAGTACGTTTTGGAATCAGGAGTGGATGAAGCCGGACGAGGTTGTCTGGCCGGACCGGTATTTGCGGCTGCAGTAATACTACCTTTTGAATTCAGCGACTCATTGCTGAATGATTCGAAGCAGCTTAAAGAATCGGACCGCTATAAACTTAGACCTATAATTGAGAAAAATGCCATAAGCTGGTCGGTAGGCATAGCGACTCATGAAGAAATAGACAGGATCAATATTCTGAATGCCTCTTTTCTTGCGATGCACAGGGCTATTTCCGGACTCAAAGTTGAACCTGAACTGCTTTTAATAGATGGAAATCGTTTTAAAAAGTATCCGGGTATAGATCATACCTGTCTTATAGGTGGCGATGGCATATATATGTCTATTGCGGCTGCATCTGTTTTAGCAAAAACCTATCGCGATGATTATATGCTGAAATTACATGAAAAATTTCCGCAATACGCCTGGGATAAAAACAAGGGTTATGGCACAGTTCGGCACAGAAAGGCTATAATTGAAGGCGGAATTTCACCTTTTCACCGCCGAACTTTCAACATTTTAGACCCCCAGCTTACGATTGATTTTGAGATATAAACGCGGGTTATTAAAAAGTTTACATTTTTTCTGTAAGATTTTGCATTTCCGTTTCCCAACCCGAAACCCGAAACCCGAAACCTGCATTTAAAACAGCAATTGAAAACTTTTTGAGTTCCCGTAATATTTAACCCTTTTCTCCTCCACGGGCGACTTCATTCGGTTGTATTCTCGTGTCACGGCAGACTACGCACCTGTCGCACACACTTTAAAAACATGAAGCCACACGTACTAAAACTCAAGGCAATTTTATTTGCCCTAATCATCCTTTTCAACGGTTGTGTCAAGGATGACGATTTCCGAATGGATAAAATGGCGAAAGGAGAATGGAGTCCCGAATTCGCCGTTCCACTGATCAATTCAGAATTATCGCTGAATGATATTGTTGGTGTAAGTGACAGTGGATTATTCACTGTGAGCAATCATCAGCTTTCGCTCGTTTACAAAACGAACATTTACACGCAGTATGGTTACGAATTCTTTACTCCTGTGAGTATGTCGAACCAGTTAACACTGCAAATGACTCCGATCGACACTGCCGATCTGAATCAAAACGGAACTGTTTCCAGATCTATTAATGTTGTTGTACCGCTTACTTTTCCGAACGGTGAACAAATTGATTCGATGACTGTCCGGCGCGGAAACTTAAGGATTGGCATATCGAATGATATACCACATCCCGGAGTGCTGCATATTTCAATACCGACAGCGGTGTCGGGCGGACAAACATTCAGCAGGGACATTCCGTTCTCGGCGGGAACAAACGCTCCATTCATTACGCAGGGCATCAGTGACATGACCGGGTATAGCATGACAATGAACAGCGGCGGATCTCCAAACCAGTTGGGAGTTCAATACACAATTACATTTAATAATGCGGGAGCGATGGGAAATGCGATGCATCACAACTTCGACATTACTTTTGCTTTCGACTCGATAACACCGGCAACGATCTTTGGTTATTTCGGGCAGAGGGAATTCCTTCCGCAAGCCGATACGACAGAACTTAGTCTGTTTAACAACTTTGCCGATGGCAGTATGTATTTTGAGGCACCGAAAATGACAATCTCGCTTGAGAATTCATTCGGAATGCCGATAGATGCTCATATTAATTCGCTCAAGGCGATATTGCCGGATGGAAGTACGATGTCTTTAACGGGACCGTTTCCTTCTCCGCTCATAGATTACCCGGTGGTAATGGGACAAACAGCGAGAAACAGTTTCTACTTTGATAAGAACAACAGCAATATTCAGCAGGTATTTAATGCGAGTCCGAAAAAGATCATATACGATCTGGATGCGGGAACAAATACTCCGTTACCAACATACAATTTCATGAGTGATTCAAGTGTGTTTAAGGCCGATCTGCAGATTGAATTTCCGATGAAGGGTTATGCGACAGGCTTTACCATACAGGATACGGTTGATTTCGGCCTGGGTGAAATGGACATGATTAATTCGGCCATATTCAGACTGAATGTTACGAATGGCTTCCCGGTAAATGCAAATACACAGCTTTACTTTGCCGATGACAATTTCAATATTTTAGATTCGATGTTTACCGTGGCGCAGGACAAGCTGATTATTTCGGCGAATATTGACGCGAACGGACGAGCTACTACTCCGGCTATCAGAACGGCCGATGAAAATTTTGACGGATTACGGTTGCAGCATTTGTTTAATGCCAAGAAGATTATCATTCGCGCCATCATCGATACGAAAGATGCGCCGAACAGTATGATCGCGATTTATGATGATTACAAGATCGGATTTAAGATCGGAGTAAGAACAAAATTAAATCTTGAGTATTAAACCGGAAACGGGGCCGGCAATAAAAATAAAAGCCGGTCCCGGGACAACTAAAAAACACATCCAATGAAAAAATATATTTTGACAATAGCCGTACTGTTAGCATTTGTTCATACACAAGCACAACAGGCACTGACATTATACAATATGGATATGATCAGTCAGTCGAATCAGATCAATCCGTCGATGATTCCCGGTAACAGGCATTACATCGGAATTCCGGCCTTAAGCGGAATGAGAATTCAGTTTTCGAACAGTGGTTTTACATGGAGAGACCTGCACCAGGTGAGAACAGACGATTCTGTTTCGCTGGATATAGACAATGCGATCAGTAAACTGGCTGATAAAAACTTTATCTCATTCGCGATAAAAGTCAACATACTTGAAGCGGGATTTACGATAAAGAAAAATTACTTTACGTTTAATGTTTCGGAGAAAGCGAATTTCAATCTTACATTCCCGAAAGAAATGTTCGAATTGCTTTTAAAAGGGAATGCACAGTTTATAGGAAGACAGGTTGATCTGAATGCCAATTTCGATATTTCACATTACAGGGAATATGCGGTTGGTTTTGCCAGACCGGTTTCGAAAAAAGTTACGGTAGGTGGAAAACTGAAATATCTGTACGGAATGGAAAATATTTCATCGGGAACGAATAATTTCAGTTTCTATACGGCACCGGATGACTACAGGCTTGAACTGAGCTCAGAGTATGTTGTAAACACATCTATGATTTCAAACAATCCGGATGCAAGTATGGCAGATTATATCATGGGCTTCAAGAATACCGGATTCGCGACAGATCTGGGCGTTACATATGCAATGAATGAGAAATGGAAAATCAATGCAAGTATCGTTGATCTCGGTTATATTAAATGGAAAAGCAATGTGAAAAACCTGACGACTGCAGCGGGAACATATAGTTTTGAAGGAATAGACATAGCTGAATTCATGGGTGATTCTTCATCGATGGATAATCTGACCGATTCATTGAGTGAACAATTTACTCCGGTAGAAACACAGAATGCTTATACGACAAAAATTCCGATGCACATTTATGCGAATGTCTCTTATTCGATTAACCCGAATACGAACGTAGCCGGATTGGTGCATGCAGAAAGCTTTGGCGGGGAACTTCAGCCGACATTCACTGCTTCCATTAATAAGAGACTCACCGATCACTTCTCTGCAAGCTTGAGTTATTCAATTATGAATCATCAGTTTGATAACGTTGGAGCGGGTATTGTGGCTCATGCGGGAGCCTTCCAGTTCTATCTGTTATCAGACAACTGGATAGGAACCTTTAATCCGCTCTCGAATCATGTAACACAGGTCAATTTCGGATTCAATTTAATCTGGGGAAGACCTAAGAAAAAAGCGGCAAGTAAACTTCCGAGTGTAACTGCAATTCCGGAGGAGTTTATAAAATAATTTAAACGCGATTCAGAATATTCCTTTCAATAAAACGAAAAGAATCAATTTGAAACCTGCGCGGCGTCAACAGACCTGAAATATTCCAGGATCCTTCTGGCTTCTGTTTCGCTCAAACCCATGGGGGTCATTTGTGAATAGTAAATCAGTAATAGTTCTTTCGCCATTGAATCCGATTGGGTCATCCCGATCGGATTTAATATTTGGTTCATGATCCATTCAGGGGTTCGACGAATCGTTACCCCTTTTAAACCGGGACCGATAAGCTTTTCCTCCGTGATATGGTGACAGGTTATGCACTTTGATAAAAACAGTTCCTTTCCTTCAGAAATCATTGTTGAATTCAGCTCTTCGAGTTTCACTTCCTTAACCGGACCTACCCCTTTTCCCGCGTAGAATTGTTTCTCTTTATTACCGACACTGGACTTATCAGTAGAGGTATTTGGCGAGCAAGAGGTAAAAAGAGAGATCAGTACGCTGCAAGTGAGAATATTATACAAAGTACACTTCAGGAAAGATAAACGATCGGGCATGTCGGGCATTTTAAGCGGCGCAAGTTAATACATAGCTGATACCTGCACAATTACTATTTAAAACACAATTAATAATTTGAGAAGTGAATAATTAAAAATAATCACCAAACAGTGAAAAAAACTATAGAACATCAACACTTTTGTTAATTTTAACCTTGAATTCCGGCAGATGGAATTCATGCTTTAGATATCATTTATATTTCAACAGAAGTGTTTAAAAAAATTCCCGTAATCCGAAAAGTGTTTCTAAGTTTTGCCTTAGCAATTGCAGGAATCAGTTTTCTGTTATTTTATATATACAAAGATGCAAGTGAAAACGTACGCGAGTCGGCAAAGGTTAATTCAAACATTGAATTAATCGCATCCATTCAAAAGTATTTATTCGATGTTCAAAATATAGAAACCTGCAGCCGGGGCTATCTTATTACAGGTGATAAAGAATATTTTGATGAATATTTATCAGGATTACAACAAAACGAAACCGATTTCAGCAATATTGAGAACAAACTAAAGAACGAACCTTCTAGCAAGAATTTTCTGGACTCATTGAGGGTGCTTACAAAAAGAAAAATTAAGTTTACTGAAAAACTTATTTTACTAACCAAAGAGGGTAAATCAAAAGAAGCCGTAACACTTGTTAATTCCAACGAAGGAAAAATTGCCATGAAAAATATCCGCGAATTAACCTCACGGATGGAAAAACAATTACGAAATGATCTAGATATTTCCGCTGCGAAAAAAGAGAAAGCAGCGTCTGATACAAGAAGTAATTTTCTCCTGCTCTCCATTTTTATCTTTTTTGCATTATTGATGTTTTATTTAATCATAGTTTCAGATATCAGAAAAAGTGAGAGAGTAAAAAGCGAACTCAATTTAGTAAACCTTCGCATAAAAGACCTATACGATAATGCTCCTTCAGGATATCTTTCTGTCGACAAGGACCTTAAAGTGATTAAGGCAAATCAGACAGTGGCAAACTGGCTTGGATACAGGCTTGATGAAATTGAGAATTCAAAAAATCTGATTCAGCTTGTCCCGCCCAAACACCTGAAAACACTGAATAAATTATTTCATTATGAAAAAGTATCTAACGTTGAAATAGAAATTTCAGGCAGAAAATCTATCAGAGATGTAATGCTTAATTCGGTTACCATTCGCAACAAACAAGGCGGCATTGAAGAAAAACGAATAGTGCTCATTGATATCAGCGAACGAAAAAAGACAGAAGAAGAAAACAGGTATTTGGCCAGGTTAATTGACCAGACCAGTGACGCAATTTACTCTCTGGACAAATCCTTAAATATTAAAAGCTGGAACAAAGGAGCTGAAAAGATGTATGGCTATACTGCCGAAGAAATCATGAGCAAAGGCGTAGCACTGATTGGAAGCAGTCTGACTCCCGAGGAGAGAGAAAGCGTAATCAGCGAACTAAACGAAACCGGACAATGGTCGGCAGAGTTAGTACATCAGCGTAAAGACGGAACACATATTAACGTTTTGACTTCTGCCACAGCGGTAAGAGACGATAACGATGAAGTAACCAGCTATGTATTGGTAGTGCAGGATATAACATCCCGCATTTTATACGAATCAAAGTTGCTGAATTTCAATAACGAACTGATAGAAAAAGTTAACCTGAAGACGAAGGAAATCATAAATATTTTAGAAAGGCTTACCGACGGATTTATTTCCATTGATAAGGATTATGAAATAACCTACATCAATTCGGTTGCGGCGAAAATATTCGGAAGATCGAGAGAAGAATTGCTTGGTAAAAATCTTACGAAAGCGTTTGATCAGGAAGAAAACAGCATCCGGAAAGCATATAAAAAATCGTTCGAAACTCAGACACGGATTGAAGTAGAGGAATATTATAAATTTTTAAACAAATGGTTTTACGGAGTCATGTACCCTTCTCCCGAAGGGGTATCCATTTTCTTCAGGGACGTCACGCAGAGAAAAGAATCAGAAAAAAAACTGATTGAGAGCGAAAAGCAATACAAACATCTTTTCGAAAACAATCCATTGCCAATGTTTGTTTTAAATCTGACCACAATCGAAATCCGCGATGTAAATAAAACCGCGGTAAGCCTTTATGGATATTCATACGATGAATTCATCGGCAAAAAAATGTCCGAGTTGTTTGATGATTCGGAGATTGAACGCTTTGAAGAATGCTGCAAATCGAGTGAAGGAAAAATGGAAAATGCGGGCAAATGGATTCATAAAACAAAAGACAAAAAAACAATCATTGTAGAATTGCTTACATACGATATAAAATACGGTGATGAACCGAATTTACTTGTTATTTCAAATGACGTAACGGATAAAATTCGTTATGAAGAAGAATTGAAAACTTCACGAGACCAGTTAAGACAGCTAAGTGTTCATGCTGAAAAAGTAAGGGAAGAAGAAAGGGCGCATATTGCCCGTGAAATTCATGATGAACTCGGGCAACAGTTAACCGGACTTAAGATGGATCTTTCCTGGGTAGCAAAAAAAATGGATTCGAATGTAACGGGTACTAAAGAGAAAATTACGGAAATGGTTTCTTTAGTGGATGAAACCGTTAAGAGTATTCGAAAAATCGCATCCGAGCTTAGACCGGGAATGCTCGATGACCTCGGCCTCAACGCGGCAATCGACTGGCAGATTCATGAATTTCAGAAGAGGTCGGGTATTGAATGTACCTATCATACAAATCTTAAGGATCAGAAATTTGAAAAAAATATTTCCATTGGCATTTTCAGAATATTACAGGAAGCTTTAACAAATGTTGCTCGTCATTCTAAAGCTACAAGAGTGAATTGTGATCTTATTACCGAAAACGAAACACTACAGCTTACGGTTGCAGATAATGGTTCAGGCATGATTACGAAAAACAATTCCGAAAAAACACTTGGATTGCTGGGCATGAAAGAACGCGCTTTAATGATGAACGGAGAGTTAACAATTGAAAGTAAAACCGGAAATGGAACAACAATACATGTGATCGTTCCACTGACCGGTGAACTGAGCTGAAACCATTCCTTAACATCATATAACCTAAAAACACCACCGTTAAATATAAAACTTTTATTTACGGGCATTTTTTTGCAGTTTTGAATCCAATATATGCGCATACTCTTAGCTGATGATCATTCCATAGTCCGCCGCGGACTAAAAGATATTCTGATTGATGAATATCCGGATGCTGCTGTTGAACAGGTGGGAGACGGTTTCGAATTATTAAAGCAATTGCGTAACGGCAAATGGGATATTATTATCAGTGATCTTTCCATGCCGGGTAAAAACGGACTGGAAACTTTAAAACAGATAAAAACAGAGTTCCCGCAGATTCCAGTATTAATACTCAGTATGTACCCCGAAGATTTGTATGCCATTCGGGTTTTAAAAGCCGGAGCCTCGGGTTACATGACCAAGGAAAGCGCCCCCGAAGAACTCATTATTGCCGTCAGACTCATATTACAAGGCAGAAAATACATCACCCCTACCGTTGCCGAAAAGATGGCCTCCAATCTCGATCATGACTACGAAAGACAGCCTCATGAAATCCTTTCAGATCGGGAACTGGACGTGATGAAAATGATTGCAAGCGGGAAGACTGTGTCCGAAATAGCAACCGAACTATCTCTGAGCGTTAATACAATTAGCACCTACAGAGCCCGGGTTTTAGAGAAAATGAATCTTAAGACTAATTCAGAGCTTACCTATTACGTCATTTCCAACAACCTTTTATAGAAAAACTCTGATTTTAACGGTAGATTTTAACAGTTTGGCCAATATTAAATGTTAAAATTTACAACTTTATTTTCATGACCGTATACAGTTTCATAAAAAATGTATATTTGATTAAACTAAAATTTTGAAACAATGAAAAAACTGCTTCTGCCCCTCGTAGCAATTTTTGCATTCGCATGTACAAAAGAAGATGCTAAAATTTCTCCTGACGAAAAAGAGATTAATCAAAGCCTGCTCGGATCTAACATTGATTTAGCGAGTATCGGTCGTGTAATGTTTTATGATACGCGCCTGTCAGAAAACAATACCATTTCCTGCGCATCATGTCATAAACAAAGCCTGGGATTTGCCGACAATGCA
>CAZAON010000090.1:0-12738 GCA_964486655.1 uncultured Flavobacteriales bacterium | reverse complement strand
GGAGAACTTCGGGATCAGCGTCTGAAGAACGGAATCGAAACTATATTATACAAAACAATTTCCTGTAACGATCCGGAGTACAGATGTTTGTCAAGAAGATCGTTTGTGGAAACAAGTGTGATAATTGAAAACGGGAAAATCGTCAAATTCATAAAATAATATGTCGGGAAAAATTTCAGGGTATAAACTTTCAATATTGTTGATGAGTTTGTTTTTCATGATAGGCAATAGCCCAAAATTATTTGCGCAGGGATGCAGTGACGCAGGATTTTGCACGATTAATACACTGAAGCCACAGGATTCTGACAGCATCCCGGAGACAAAAAACTACATAAAAGTCGGTGGTACAATCGGTCAAGCGGATCATTCCATTTCTGCAGTGGCGAATATGATTGAATATGACAGACAGGTAAGCAGCAAATTTGGTGTCAATCTAAAGTTTACAACACTATCTCAAAGCGGAAATGACATTGCTGTTTTCGGTTACTCCGACTTTTACATAAACACAAGTTACAGGTTGAATGAAAATTTCACTGTTACGATTGGAGGTAAGATTCCGCTGTCAGATGGAAATAATAAAGAGGAAGATCAACCCTTGCCGATGGACTACCAGTCGAGTCTGGGTACATATGATGTGATAGCGGGAGTCGGATGTAAAATAAATAAGCTGCAATTGGTCATTGCCATGCAGCAGCCATTGACGCAAAACGAAAATCAATTCTTTTCGGAAATATATCCTTCGACCTCACCGTTTAGTGAATTTCAATCCACAAATAAGTTCATTCGCAGCGGAGATGTTCTCTTGCGTGTTTCTTATCCGATAACATTGAGTAAAAAATTCAGTCTTATTCCAAGCCTTCTTCCGATTTATCATTTAGGCAACGATGAGTTTACTGACCAGACGGGAATTAAAAGAGAAATATCAGGCTCTCAGGGATTGACATTAAATGGCAACCTGTACGTTGACTTTCGCATTGATAAAATCAGCGATATACAATTGATCGTCGGAGCACCTTTCGTAGTTAGGGATGCAAGGCCAGATGGATTGACGAGGAGTTTTATTGCCAGTCTGGAGTATAAGTTTATGTTTTAATCCTACATTTCACGGATCGAAAACAATGCAAGTTATATCAGGCTGTCTACTTTGATGAGAATAATTCAAGAAGGATTAGGCGGGAAACTCAACCTCTCGATTTCATTTTAACTTTTTACAAGTGAAATATTTATGGCGCTATAAATTTCCGGTTTCAACGTTTTCGTAGGCGATTATAATTAGGCGATTATTATTTATCACTACCAGACTGGTGCTTATAAAAGCAGGTTTTTTAAGTCAGTTACCTCAATTCCATCTACCTTGCTTCCATAGATTTTTTTTGGTTTCTAAGATTTATGGTTTAAAATTTTATAAAAAATAGTACTTTTAGTACGATATTACGTATTTATTTAAACTAATGAGCAGAAATAGTTTAAATAATTTCATAAATTCGTACTATGAGTACAGAAAATCAATCAAAGTTAAACCAATTATTATCTTCTACTAAAGCCGGTATAGTATTGCAGGCGAATTGGTTAAGAAAGAAGGGATATAGTTTAGAGCTACAAAGAAGGTATCGAAAAAGCAATTGGTTAAAGTCAATTGGTAGTGGTGCTATGGTTCGAAACGGTGATAATGTTAGTTATGAAGGAGCAATATATGCACTGCAAAAACAATCCGGATTGTTCATACATCCGGGTGGACGTACAGCTTTATCGCTTCAGGGGAAATCACATTATCTGGAATTGTCTGCGAAAAAGGCAATCCTCTTTGGAGGGAAAGATGAAAGGTTACCAACGTGGCTTCGTAAGCATGATTGGGGATTAGCAATCGAGTATCATCAGACTAATTTTTTACCAGCCGATGCCGGGCTGACTGAAATTGAGCATAAGAATTTTCCCATCAAAGTATCAGACTCAGCTCGTGCATTAATGGAATGTGTTTACCTGGCACCCAAAAATCAGGAACTGATAGAATGTTATCAAATCATTGAGGGTTTAAACAATCTCCGGCCTTCACATGTCCAGTCTTTACTTGAAAAATGTCAATCAGTAAAAGTAAAAAGATTGTTCCTGTATCTTGCAGAAAAAGCGGGACATGAATGGTTTTATTCTATCGATGTAAATAAAATAGATATAGGAAATGGCAAACGAAGCATTGTTCCTCACGGATTATACATAGCAAAATATCAAATAACAGTTCCAAAAGAACTTGAAAAGTATGGCAAGCCAATCGTATAATAAGCAAGTGAATCTTTTACTGAGCGTTCTTCCTGAAATTGCCAAAGAGACAACCCTGGCTTTGCATGGTGGAACAGCAATCAATCTCTTTGTACGAGAAATGCCCCGTCTGTCTGTTGATATTGATCTGACTTATATCCCATTTGATGACCGTCAAACTTCACTAAAGAATATATCAGAAGCATTGGACAGATGCAAAGATCGAATCCGAAAAGTCGTTTCAACTTCAAATATTCAACAGAATGACGGTGAAACAAAAATGGTTGTTAGTGATCATGGCACAGTAGTTAAAATAGAAGTCAATAATGTAAATCGAGGAGCATTGAGCAAGCCCGTAAAAATGAACCTTTGTGCGAAAGCACAAAACAAATATGATGTGTTCTGTTCAATAAATGTCGTTTCAATGGGTCAATTATTCGGCGGAAAAATTGTAGCGGCATTTGACCGTCAGCATCCAAGAGATATCTTCGACATGAAGTATCTATTAGATAATGAAGGTTTTTCGGATGATATTAAAACAGGATTTCTACTCCTGCTAATCTGTAGCGATCGGCCGGTTCATGAAGTTTTGTTTCCCATTTTTCAGGATCAGCGATCAGCATTGGAAAATCAGTTTTCAGGAATGACTGACGAGGATTTCTCGTATGAAGATTATGAAAAGGTTAGAGCAATGATAGTGGATACGGTACATAAGAGTTTAAATAATTCAGACAAGGAATTTTTACTAAGTGTGAAAGGGTTAAAACCAGACTGGAGCAAATACAACTTTGAAAAATTCCCAGCTGTACAATGGAAGTTGCAGAATTTACAAAAGCTAAAAGATGTCACCCCGGCAAAGTATCAGTTAATGTATGAAGATCTGGAAAGGATGCTATCCGAATTGTAAAGCAGTTTTATACAAAGGATTTTTTTCTTTCGACAAAACATTGGGTGATTCAGCTGCCAAAAGAATCCTCGAAATTCTCAACGACACCTCAAGCTACGTCTGGGGAGAAGTCGGCACATTTCTTCCCGGCCGTAAAATCGTTTTTTATGACAGCGAGGACAATCTGATCGGAGTCACCGAATTCGAGGAAGAAAATGGATGTCAGACCTACTCTTTTCCCTACCTCCTGCGCATGAAATGGGGAGCACTTTCAAAAAATGCGTTTACCGTGCTGGATAGCCTTCTCGCCAATTAAGTCATATTAATACAATCAAAAATCAAAATTGAGGTCAATTATAACCTCATTTTCAAATATTTTGCATTATCAATAATCATTTTAATAGCCTTATTTATAGGGGATTTTCTTATTTTTGCAGCCCCCAACCCAAAACCCGAAACCCGAAACGAACGCTTATACACGCTTTCAAACCAGCACCCCCAATGTATAAAGAGTACAAAAACCTCAACCTCCCGTCAATCTCCAAAGAGATTCTTTCCGCATGGGATAAGGAGAAGACATTTGAGTCAAGCGTGAATGATCGTGAGGGCAGACCGGTATATACTTTTTACGAAGGGCCCCCGTCAGCTAATGGTCTGCCCGGCATTCACCATGTCATGGCACGTGCCATCAAGGATATTTTTTGTCGCTTTAAAACGCTTCAGGGTTTCCAGGTTAAGAGAAAAGGCGGATGGGATACACATGGTTTGCCGATCGAACTTTCTGTTGAGAAGACTTTAGGTATACGAAAGGACGACATCGGAAAAACTATTTCCATAGCCGATTACAACAAGGCTTGCCGCAAGGAAGTCATGAAGTATAAAAATGTCTGGGACGATCTCACACGCCGCATGGGCTACTGGGTCGATCTTGAAAATCCGTACGTCACCTTCGAAAACGATTACATCGAAACTTGCTGGTGGTTGCTCAAAGAATTTTACAAGAAGGGACTCTTATATAAAGGGTATACGATACAACCTTATTCACCTGCTGCAGGGACCGGACTAAGTTCGCACGAACTTAATCAGCCCGGTACTTACAAGATGGTAAAGGACACAACGGCCATTGCGCAGTTCAGAGTAAAAGAATATCCGAAAGGATTATCGGGCGATGTGTATTTTCTGGCCTGGACGACTACTCCGTGGACGCTTCCTTCGAACACTGCACTCGCAGTAGGTAAGAACATTTCCTACGTTGCAGTAAAAACATTCAATCAGTATACGAGCTTGCCCGTCACTGTAATTTTAGCAAAGGATCTTTTCGGAAAATATTTTCCGGAGAAAAATGCCGAACTGAAATTAGAAGAATTCAAACCGGGTGATAAAGCAATTCCGTTCGAAGTAATCGCAGAGTTCAAAGGCAAAGACTTCGAAGGACTTCGCTACGAACAATTGCTTCCTTATGCTCAGCCGGATGACGGCGATGCATTCAGAGTCGTGCTCGGTGATTTTGTAACAACAGAAGACGGAACAGGAATCGTTCACATCGCTCCGAGTTTCGGTTCCGATGACTTTCGCGTAGCAAAGCAAAACGGAATCGGTTCGCTCACACTCGTCGATAAGCGCGGACGTTTTACAAAAGAAGTATCAGACTTCTCAGAGGAGTTTGTGAAGGAAGCGTATCTCACAGAAGCAGAAAAAGAAACAGAGAAAAGGAAACAAGGCGGTGAAAAATATTTGTCAGTAGATGAACGAATAGCAATCAAGCTGAAGAAAGAAAACAAAGCCTTCAAAGTAGAGAAGTACGAACATACGTATCCGCATTGCTGGAGAACAGACAAACCTGTTTTATATTATCCACTCGACTCCTGGTTTATAAAGACAACTTCTTTGAAAGACAGGATGGTCGAGTTGAACAAGACGATCAACTGGAAACCCGAGCATACAGGAACAGGACGATTCGGTAACTGGCTGGAGAATCTCGTCGACTGGAATTTATCACGTTCACGTTTCTGGGGAATACCATTACCGATCTGGAGAACGGAAGACGGAACAGAAGAAATCTGTATCGGTTCGATGCAGGAATTATCTGATGCCATTGAGAAATCAGTCGCCGCCGGATTCATGAAAACGAATCCGCTTAAGGGGAAAGATCTTTCGAAGGAAATAGATTTGCATCGTCCGTATGTGGATGATATTTTTCTCGTATCGCCTTCGGGAAAGAAAATGACACGCGAAGCGGATCTGATCGACGTATGGTTCGACTCAGGCGCCATGCCTTATGCGCAATGGCATTATCCGTTTGCCAATAAAGATGAATTTGTAAAAGCATTTCCGGCCGACTTCATCGCAGAAGGAGTGGATCAGACACGCGGATGGTTCTTCACGCTGCATGCAATTGCAGTGATGTTATTCGATTCAGTTGCTTATCGTAACGTCGTCAGTAACGGACTCGTTCTCGACAAGAACGGCAACAAGATGTCGAAGCGTCTCGGCAATGCAGTCGATCCGTTCGAAACCATCGATCAATTTGGCGCCGATGCTACACGCTGGTATATGATCAGCAATGCACAGCCATGGGAGAATCTGAAATTCAATTCGGAAGGAATCACAGATGTTCAGCGAAAGTTTTTCGGAACGCTTCATAATACCTATGCATTCTTCGCTTTGTATGCGAACATCGATAAATTCGTTTATTCCGAAAAAGAATTACCATTGGAGAAACGTCATGAACTTGACAGATGGATTCTTTCGGAGTTAAACACACTCATCAAAACAGTAGAAGAGAGTTATGAAGAATACGAGCCGACAAAAGCGGCACGTGCGATCACAGACTTTGTGACTGAATATTTAAGTAACTGGTATGTTCGTCTAAGTCGTCGCCGTTTCTGGAAGGGCGAATATTCGGAAGATAAGATTGCGGCTTATCAGACACTTTACACCTGTCTTGAAACAGTTGCCATATTAATGTCGCCGATAGCACCTTTTTACGGCGATCATTTATTCCGCGATCTGAATAATATCACAAAGAAGAGAGAAAAGAAATCGGTACACCTTGCCGACTTCCCGATCTATGATGCAACACGCGTAGATAAAAACCTTGAAGAAAGAATGGAGCTTGCTCAGAAAATATCTTCGATGGTATTGGCGTTGAGAAAGAAAGTAAATATACGAGTCAGACAACCACTCAATAAAATCTTATTACCTGAAACAGGAGAAGGATTCAGAGACAAGTTTGAATCGGTAAAGGATCTGGTTCTGGCCGAAGTGAATGTTAAGAACGTAGAGTACATTACCGACACATCCGGAATATTAGTTAAGAAGATCAAGGCGAATTTCAAGGTATTGGGAAAAAAGGTTGGCTCGATGATGAAGGATGTTGCTGCTTATATTTCAACGATGAGTCAGGCCGACATCTTAAAGTTAGATCTGGAGAAAAAACTGGATGTAATCATTCTTTCCAAACCAATCACGCTGACGGAAGAAGATGTGGAGATTACATCTGAAGACATCCCGGGCTGGCAGGTCGTCAATGAGGGCAGGCTTACGGTCGCCTTGGATACGACAATTACCGACGGATTAAGGGAGGAAGGAATAGCCCGTGAGTTTGTCAATCGTATCCAGAATATCCGGAAAGAAAAGGGTTATGAGGTTACCGACAAAATTGACCTAAAAGTGCTGGAAAACCCGTCAATTCGGGCTTCTCTGCTAAATAATAAAGACTATATTTGCGCCGAAATTTTAGCAGCCAACCTCGATCTGGTTGACCGTCTGGATGGCGAAGACGCGGTTAAAGTTGAGGTAGATGATAACATTCACACAAGCATAAGTATTAAAAAACACACTGCCGTCGCATTAAACTGACGGTCGCCATCAAATCCAATCCTTTCAAACAGTTTTCAAATGAGCAAGAAAACCAAAGCCAAAGCTAAACCTGTTGCCAAAAGCAAAGGTAAACCGAAATCAGCTGCCAAAGCGCCTCAGAAAAAAGCAAAACCGGCCGCTAAAAAACCGGCTGCCAAGAATATTAAATCTAAACCAAAGGCAGCTGCAAAGCCTGCTGTTAAATCTAAACCGAAGGCTGCTCCGAAAGCAGCGAAGGCTAAGGTTGTTGTAAAATCAAAACCTGCAACAAAGACATTGCCTCCGGTAAAAACAAAAGCACCAGTGAGTAAAAAAGAGAATGTGAAGACGAATGTGACGCCTCCGGCGAAGACTTCAGAGCAGAAAGAGGATACATCAAAAACCGTTACCCCTCAGAACAGACCATCAGTAGGCAGACCGATTCCGGTTAACCGCCGTCCTGAACCGGCTCGTGCTATAATCAGTAATAAGCCGAAGGAGCCGGAAAGCAATAAAAACAGATATTCAGATTCGGAACTTGAAGAGTTTCGTGAAATCATTAACGGCAAACTTGAAAATGCGCGTAAAGAACTTGCTTTATTACAGCAACAGATGACTGCCGCGAATGAGCATGGTACAGATGATACAGCAAGTACATTTAAAATTTTGGAGGATGGTTCCGATTCACTAGCGAAAGAAGAAGCGGGACAACTGGCAAGCCGTCAGAAGAAATTCATCGAGCAGCTTGAAAATGCACTCGTTCGTATCGAGAATAAGACGTATGGAATTTGCCGCGTTACGGGAAAATTAATCCCAAAAGAACGCCTCCGTGCTGTGCCGCATACGACGCAGAGTATTGAAGCGAAACTAAACCAATATAGAGATTAATTGGTTATGGATTTCGGGTTTCGGGTTGCGCAACCCGAAACCCGAAACCCGAAACTCACATGCGCAGAGCAGCACTAATCGTTTTCGGAATACTTCTACTGGACCAGGTTAGTAAGATCTGGATCAAAACCCATATGTATCTTGGTGAAGAGATTCGAATCTTCGACTGGTTCATCATTCATTTTACGGAGAATAACGGAATGGCTTTTGGCTATGAATTCGGAGGCACGCCCGGAAAAACATTCCTGAGTATTTTCAGAATATGCGCTTCGATCGCCATCGGCTGGTATCTTGTTACACTCGTAAAAAAGAAAGCACATCCCGGACTCATCACTTGTTTCGCTTTGATATTCGCCGGAGCAATTGGAAACATTATTGACAGTGCATTTTACGGAATAATTTTTTCAGACAGTGAACATGGCATGGCAAGGATTTTTCCGGCAGACGGAGGTTATTCCGGTTTCCTGCATGGAAGAGTTGTTGACATGCTTTATTTCCCGATAATAAATTCATCATATCCTACCTGGTTCCCATTTGTGGGAGGAGAATCATTTCAGTTTTTCAGACCAATTTTTAATGTAGCCGATTCTTCCATAACCGTTGGTGTATTAATGTTTATTTTCTTTCAAAATCGTTTTTCGGAGCCGAAAAAAATCGAAGAAGTAAAATCGGAGACGGTGGTTAATAGTTGATTGATTGTTTGAGTGGGAGCGCGAAAAAGGAAGGCGATTTTTTATTGTTCATTTTTCTTCACCCCAGTCTCCTATAGCAATTTTGTTAATTCCGTACTAAAGTCCGGGATGGGTGAGGTATTTAGTTTTAGTTCTTACCCTGCGCTAAAGCGCACGGTTATAATTCTCATCTCAAATTGTTAAATTCAACCCTCTCTCATTCCCTTCACCATATTTTTTGCCATCTCCTCCCTACATTGTACTTTGTAGCCTCAATTAATCACGATGAGAAAAAATTTAACAATTATCTGCCTGCTTATTTCAACGGCAATTAACGCACAGACCGACTCTCTAATGCTGCGAAAAATTTTCACGGAGGCGTTAATGAACGGAGTCGCGTACAATTCATTACGTGAATTAACAAAAGACATAGGGAACAGAATTAGCGGATCGCCGGCTGCGGCCAAAGCCGTGGAATGGACAAAGAAAAAGATGTATGAGGCCGGTGCCGATACTGTAATTCTCCAGCCAGTCATGGTCCCTCACTGGGTGAGAGGAAAAAAAGAATCGGCTTTTATCATTGAAGCGAACGGCAATAAAACAAAGGTGTCGGTTTGTGCTTTGGGAAATTCAATTGCCACTCCTGCAAACGGATTAACAGCTCAGATCGTTGAAGTAAATAATTTTGATGAATTGAAACGAATGGGAAAAGAAAATATCCAAGGCAAGATTGTTTTCTTTAACTACCCTTTCGATGAGGCATTCATTCAAACATTCGAAGCATATGGAGATGCTGTCGGATACAGATGGGCCGGTCCGTCTGAAGCTTCACGCTACGGAGCTGTCGGTTCTGTTGTAAGATCAATGACGAATGCGAAGGATGATTTTCCTCATACGGGTTCGATGGGATATAATGATTCGCTTCCGAAAATTCCATGCTGTGCAATCAGTACTAATGCGGCTGATTTGCTGAGCAGAATTATTAAAGCGAATAAACTGACAAATTTTTCATTCACGCAGGAATGTCATTTCGAAGACAGTGTTTTATCATATAACGTTGTGGGAGAATTGAGAGGAAGCGAGTATCCCGATAAATATGTTGTTGTAGGAGGTCACCTCGATTCTTGGGACATTGGCGAAGGCGCACATGATGACGGAGCGGGAGTCGTACAGTCGATTGAAGTGTTGAGAATATTCAAGGCGTTGGGCGTTCGTCCGAAAGCGACGATAAGAGCGGTCGCATTTATGAATGAAGAGAACGGACAAAGAGGAGGGAAGGGGTATTTGAAATATGCACAGCTGAATAAAGAGAAACACATTGCCGCAATGGAAAGCGATGCGGGAGGTTTTGCACCGACCGGCTTCGGATTGGAAATGACCGATAAAGAAAGAGCAGAAATAAAAAAATGGGCTCCATTGTTTCTTCCATACGGTATTTACAGTTTCACCAACGAAGGTGACGGCGTTGATATCGGTCCGCTTAAGGCATTAGACGTTCCACGGATCGGATTGTTCGTCGAATCACAACGCTATTTTGATTATCATCATTCAGACAATGATACCTTTGACAAAGTCAATAAAAGAGAACTGCTACTCGGTGCCGCCGCAATGGCAAGTTTAACGTGGCTGCTGTCAACGTACGCACCAATTGGTAATAATTGAAGATATTAAATATTAAATAAGTTAATCCTAAATCTTCAATAGCAAATGTCTCTCCAGGATACCATATCAACCCTCCCCGATTCACCCGGGATCTACCAGTTCTACGACAGGGAGGGAATGTTGTTGTATGTTGGCAAGGCAAAGTCGCTGAAGAAAAGGGTGATGTCTTATTTCAGGGAAGATGCGAATGTGAATGGAAAGACGAGGGTGATGGTGAAGAAAATCGCCGACATCAAAACGCTTGTCGTTAATACCGAGATGGATGCATTGTTACTTGAAAACAGTTTGATCAAGAAGCATCAGCCGAGATATAATGTGAATCTGAAGGACGATAAAACGTATCCGTGGATTTGCATAAAGAATGAGCCGTTTCCCAAAATATTTTCAACCCGCCGGCTGGTTCGCGACGGATCGGAATATTTCGGTCCGTACACGCCGGTGAGAATGATCAATACATTGCTCGAGCTGATCGGACAATTGTACAAGCTTCGTAATTGCACCTTGAATCTGACGGAGGAAAATATTCAGAAGAAGAAATTTAAAGTCTGTCTGGAGTATCACATCGGTAATTGCCTGGGTCCGTGTGAAGGATTTCAAACGAGCGAGAATTATGATCAGTCAATAAAGGAGATAAGGCAGATATTAAAGGGAAATATTATTTCGGTGATTCAGCATTTGAAAAATTTAATGAATAGCTATTCGGCCGAATTTAAATTCGAAGAAGCGCAGGCCATTAAACTGAAACTGGATCTGCTTGAAAAATTCAGATCAAAGTCTGTCGTCGTTAATCCTTCCATTCATAACACCGATGTGTTTTCGATAATTACCGAAGAGGGTGCTGCATTCGTAAACTTTTTAAGAATCATGAATGGGGCGATTATCCAGGGACATACCATCGAGATCAGGAAGAAACTGGATGAAACCCCGGAGGAATTACTGGAGATTGCCATTGCTGATTTACGCGAACGATTTAACAGCGACGCGAATGAGATCATTGTTCCGTTCGAAGTAAACCTCGATTATCCGGAAGTAACATTTACTGTTCCGAAAATAGGCGATAAGAAGCATCTGCTCACATTATCCGAAAGTAACGTTCGCAATTATTTACGCGAACGTGATTTGCAGGATGAGAAAGTGAATCCGGAGAATAAAATCCTGCGACTCATGGAGAAGATGAAAAAGGATTTGCGTCTGCAGAATCTTCCGCGTCACATAGAGTGTTTTGATAATTCGAATATCCAGGGTTCTTATCCGGTTGCGGCGATGAGTGTGTTTCGAAACGGAAAACCATCGAAGAAAGACTATCGTCATTTCAATATTAAGACAGTAGAGGGGCCCGATGACTTCGCGTCGATGGAGGAGGTAATTTATCGCCGTTACAAGAGAATGCTCGACGAGGCTCAGCCTTTACCCGACCTGATTGTGATTGACGGAGGAAAAGGCCAGTTAAGTTCGGCCGTAACGAGTCTCGACAAGCTCGGACTGCATGGAAAAATTCCGATTATCGGAATCGCGAAAAAGCTGGAAGAGATTTATTATCCTGATGATTCATTGCCTTTATACATTGACAAGAAAAGTGAGACACTGCGAATAATTCAGCAACTGCGTGATGAAGTTCACCGTTTTGGAATCACGCATCACCGCAAACGCCGCGAGAAGGGAGTAATTAAGACAGAGCTTTCGGAGATAAAAGGAATCGGTGATGCAACGGCGCAGGCATTGTTGAAACATTTTAAATCGGTGAAGAGAATTAAGGAAGCGACGGTGGAGGAATTGACAGAAGTAATTGGGCAGGCAAAGGCGAAAGTTGTTGTCGGGTATTTTATGGGTTTGGGTGAAGAAAGTTTGTAAGCTCAGTTATTGTTTAAAATTTATTCTTCTGCATTTGCCTTAAAACCAATTTTCTTTACTGGCGGATTCACTGGTTGCATCAATTGTCGAATAGCTGCAAAAAGTGTTTGTATTTCTTCATCATGCTTGTCAAATTTGCTTTCGAGTAAATTAAATTTTGCTTCAAGTTCTTTATGTGTAGCCATAATTTCGCGAAGCTTTACAAATGCCCTCACCACTTGTATACTCGCAGCTGCCGCAACCTTACTATTTAGTACACTGGCGAGCATTATTGCACCGTGTTCTGTGAAGACAAAAGGTAGTTTTCGCCTTCCTCCCCAACTTGATGTCGCAAAATGCGATATCAAGTTTTCATATTCCATTTTTGTTAATTGAAACATGAAATCAGCCGGAAATCTGTTTTTGTTTCTTTTTACCTGTTCATTCAGACGAGTAGTTGTTACAGAATAAAGCTCAGCAAGGTCGGTATCAATCATAACTTTATGTCCCCTTACAAGAATGATTCTGCTTTCAATACTATCAGTAGCCACTGGTGAATTATTCTCAGTCATTTTAAATTCCAATATAATACTCAATGAATTTTCAAATTAATACATTTAACATATTTTTCTGATATAAGATCATTAGGTAAATTATGATGTGCTATTCTTATTGTAAAAGTATAACGTCTAGACAAGGATTAAATCA
>CAZAON010000089.1:0-16147 GCA_964486655.1 uncultured Flavobacteriales bacterium | reverse complement strand
TTCATGGTTTATGATACTTAGCGGTTCGTTATTGACTGCCATTTTTGTTTCTCTGGCAATGGTTTCAACCGTTTATACCCGTGATAAAGCGAAAGGAATCGGACTGTCAATTATGGTTTGGCTATTCTTCTCCCTGATATTTGATGGAATTTTATTGTTTCTCATGTTTCAGCTTAGTGATTACCCTCTTGAAAAACCAATGATTATTCTTACTTCCTTTAATCCGGTCGACCTCGCAAGAATTATCATTCTTCTTAAACTTGATGTATCGGCATTGATGGGCTATACCGGGGCGGTTTTTAGCAGTTTTTTCGGAACCCAGACAGGGATGATCTACTCCACCTTAATACTGTTTTTGTGGATACTGATTCCTGTATTCTTTGCCTCACGAAAATTCAGGAAAAAAGATCTTTAAAAGGCTTAAATCATGATAGCGTATGACTTAAAACATTGCCGACCTTCTATGCTTAAGTAATTTTGATGAATAAATATTTTATAATCGTTATGAAAAATATAAACACCATACTAATCGCTGCTGTTTGCAGTTTAGTTTTTGCCTGTAGTGGCAATAAACAGGAAACTCCGGCCGCTACTACCCAAGAAAATGACATAGCAGCTTCAGCAGGCGCTGGCCAATCAGCCGTTGTCGACGATGTATCGCAAAAAAATATTGTTCAGGTCGCCTCAGGCTCTCCTGATCATACGACATTAGTAACAGCCATTAAAGCGGCTGACCTCGTAAATGCTCTTTCGAATGCCGGCCCGTTTACAGTCTTTGCTCCTACTAACGCAGCCTTTGATAAATTACCCAAGGGTACCGTTGAGGATTTATTAAAACCTGAGAAAAAAGAAGCCTTACAAAATATACTACAATACCATGTAAGTGTGGCAGTATTTAAACCTGAAAGTTTTACCGATGGTCAGGTTATCGGTCAGGTGAATGGAGATAACATTACGATGCATGTTAAAGACGGAAAAATAATGGTAAACGACGCCAATGTTGTAGCAAGTATTCCGACTTCAAACGGTATAATTCACGTTATTGATGGAGTGTTATTACCTCCGTCAAAATAATATTAGGGTAGGTATTATGATAAAAAGGCAATCGCTTTACGCAATTGCCTTTTTATTTTCGAGAAATAAATAATAAACTCAACAATTATTAATTGTCATCCGGCCGGGAAAGCCTTTCATCTTAAAATTTCTATTGTTTCATTAATTAATTTATCCCCTTTGTTATTTTGAATAGTAAGGAAGTAAGTTCCATTCATAAGTCCGTATCGGGTCCTGATTTTAATAATTTCATTTGCATATTCCACATCACCCTCCTGAACCCGTTTACCGGTCATATCAGATAAAACGTACCTTCCTTCTTTCAAATCTATTCCCTTTACCAATACATTAATAAAATCATTTGAAACCGGATTCGGATACACCACAGATGAATAAGTAATACTATTCACATCATCCACTCCAACTATATTATCCATATTCTGATAAGTACCCAAAACAAAAGAATAAGTACTGTCTGCCGCAAAATCAACTCTCACAAGGTAATTAAAACTACCGGCTCTGATAAAGTCATATCCATAAAACACATTTGTCTTTTGACCCTGTGCAACTGAAAATGCATCGAGTAATAATTGTGAAGCCGGAGTACCATTCAGATAAAAGCTGTCGATAGAATATTCTTCAAACCGGTTCATTAAAACATCGTACCATATGCTTGGGCCTGACAGAGTATAAACTCTCATCTTTCCCCAACCGACAATACTGTCATTTCTGAACTTTGTATAAACCTGCTGTCCCGGCGCATTGTTCAGACTGAATAAACCAACAGTCAGATTAAAATCCACGCTTCTCTTACCCGAACTATGCCAGGAACTTTGAGCAGTGAAAGGGAATTGCATAACAGTTATCGGGTCATTCAATAAATATTTCTGATCCGGGAAAATTAAGCTGTCGAGCGTACTTCCGGTTACAGCGGATAATTCGTATGCCTGGAATGGAACAGCAAGGCCGGATTCATATACACCGTTTGAATTAAAGTCAAATTTTGTAATTACCTCATAACCCGCCGTAGTATTCAGATCCTTGAAACCTTGTCTTTGAACATCTATACCGGCGTTAGTAAAAAACACATCGCTTTCGGGAGAGAATACCTGTGGAATCGGGACGGAACCGCTGAATGTTGAGTAATCCCAAGTCATACTGTCTCCCATCGAAGGCGCAGGCGGACTAATCGGCGAGTATTGAATATTATTAAATGGTCCGGCCGGTATAGGAATGTCGGTCGAATTTATGGTAATCGGTTGCGCGGAAACGATTACACAAATAAAAAATGCTTGTAGCGTAAATAATATTTTCATGTGTTTGGTCATTTAAACACTAAACTAATATTTATTTACTTAATATCAACCAGTGTCTGTAACTTATTAACTGAGTCTCTGGCTATTTGTCTTTCAATAATAAGCTGATTAAAAGGACTTATCCATTTAACAATACTGTCAGCATTTTCGTCAGTTGCTGTGGAATTGAGGGTTAGCTCTTTCCATGGTTTAGGCTTATCAAAATTATATTCGCCATAAATAAAAACAGGAGTACCATATGCTATTATTCTGTCGAGCTCAGAAAGCACCCATTGATCTGCCCATTCGTAAAACCATTTCGCATCCTCTTCCAAAAGTCTCACACAAGCATGGGAAGCGGGATAACCGGGTAAATCATATTCATGCATCGAGACTCCCTGAAAATTTACGATATTAAAATACCATTTCATAACCCAGCCTTCATCAACTGTACTAATAGTTTCTTTTGCCTTCCAATTTGTACTGTACAGTCCGACAGGAGTTGGAGTTGATCTTTTTCCCATGCTAACAGGCCCCCATCTTCGCAGTTGCCCTTCCTCATAAACTGCAAATGCCTGAATCCTGTATGAGAAAATTATCAGTTTTTTAATATTTTTTAATTCTGATAAAGAATCAGGAAATGGAGAATAAACATTTCTATCGAATAAAAAAGTATCCGGAATAATAAGACTATCCTCTTTCCAAAAATGATCCTTATCTATCCGGTTAAGGGAATATATAATCCAAAGTTGATCTGAATTATAATAAAATTCGAGTGAATCCAAAAAACTCATGTTTACCGGAATTGAATGATACCGGATTTTCAATTCTTCTGCCTTTGGAACATCCACAATCGAATCAGTTGTCAATATCAACGTATCCTTTGCTTCAGCTTTTGGCAGATCCCGTTTTGTATCGGTCTGATTGAAATCACATGAAGAAATTATCAAACAAAAAAGGAATAAATAAACTTTGCGCATACCGGATGTTCAAATATACGATATGGTCCTGAATATTCCGGTTAATAACCTGAATAGCTTCTTAAATAAAATGGCAATCCTGATCAACATCGTATAGGCCTATTGAATTTCTTAAAAATAAAATTCAAATCGTACGTTGATCAAAACTGCCATTTCCTAATTAACCTGATCGTGGTACCAGACTGAAAAAATGAAAACTAACAATTAGAGAACTGCGATTTCCTTTACTTTTGAAACAGTTGCAGCATTCTTCAAAATAGTCAGTTTCAATAAACCATCTTCATAATGGGCTTTAATTTCCTCTGATTTCGCGTTATCAGGCAGAGTAAATGACCTGCTGAAAGAATTGAATGAATACTCCTGACGGGTATAATTTTTCTCAACCTCTTTCTTTTCTTCTTTTCTCTCTGCCGAAACAGTCAAAACATCATTTTCAACCTTGACCTTGAAATCATCCTTTTTCATTCCCGGAACTACAAATTCAATCTCGTAAGTTTTATCCTTTTCATAAATATTTACGGCTGGAATAAACTCACGATTGACCATACGATCAAACAAAAGTTCATCATTTGAAAAAAAATCTCCCAGAATGTTACGGAATGGGATTGTTCCGCCCGAATTTCTTTTAATTAGTGACATGAGATTTAATTTTTAGTTAAACATTGAATTTACACTTCAAAAGTAGACCTGACTTCAACCGGCTTCAATGATGGATTACATAAGTTAAGTTGATTTTGATCATCCGAAAATCTTAATATTTTTCAATCTTTACCCTAATAACAAACAAAAAATCCTAATATCAATCAAAAATTACCATGATAATTGTCATATACGAATTGATTCATTAACTTCAACTTTATAAAACAAAATCTAAAAATGGAAACTACTTCAAAATCATCCCGCGAAAAGTTTTTCGAACGTCTTAAAAATGTTCAACAGGAAGCCGAAGAATTAATGCTACAGTTTTCACTGGGAAAAGCGGAAGCAAAAGATAAATTCGAAGACGTAAAGAAAGATCTCTCTATGGCTTTGAGAAAATGGAAAGAAAAATATGCAGTTGATCAAAAAAGCAATCAGCTCAGGAAACTTGTAGAAGAACTTGAATTGCAGCTGGCACTTGGTAAAGCTGAAGCTGCTGAAAAATTTGCGGAACAAAAGGAAAAAATTCTTGAATCTATGCGGAAGATTGAATCCGAGTTTAAAAATAATCCACAGTTTCAGGAATTGAATTCGAATCTGAAAGAAGAAATGGAAAATTTTAAACTAAAAATGGAAATTGTTCAATTGAAGTTTAAAGAAAAGACATTTGGATTTCAGAATGAACTTAAAAATGAAATGGAAAGCATCCGGGCAAATTTACGCTCGGTGGTTAACGAAAAAAAGGATCAGGCAAAATCCACTTTTGCCGGGCTGAATGACGATATTGAAAATGCATATAATAATCTGAAGAAAGCCGTTCAGTCATTTGGAAAGAAAGATTAAATGTAATATGAAGATAATCATATCCCCTACCGACTTTTCAAAAAACGGAAATAATGCAGTTGAATATGCCGCTGCACTTACTAAGGAATTTAATTCGAAATTAATCCTGATAAATGTCTATGAAGGATCTTCAAATGCAATTGCCGGAGAGGCGGAAAAGGAATTGAAAAAGGAGTCAACTGAGAAGCTGAATTCATTATGTAAAAATCTGGTTGATAAATATCACATTAAAACAGAATTTCATCTTTTATCGGGAAGCTCGGCAGCTGATACAATTTCATCTTTTGCGGCAAAAATGCCGGCTGATGTTATTGTAACCGGAAGCACAGGTACAAATTTGCTTGAGCGAATGATCATGGGAAGCACAACTTCCAAACTCATTCACAGCAGTGTTTGTCCGGTATTATGTATTCCTGAAAATATCAGTTTTACTCCCATAAAGCGAATTGCTTTCGCTACTGATCTGAAAGAAGATAATATTAATGCAGCCCTTACTCTTATTACCTTTGCCAGACATTTTAATGCGGAACTGTGTTTTCTGTTCGTAGATGACAAAGACTTTATTCACAGTGACGAAAATATAACTGAAATGACCAATCGTATTCGCACAAGAGTACGATATCAGAGAATGTCAGGATATGTTACAAAGCATGCCGATGTTAATAAAGGTATTAAGAATTTTCTTTCGAAGCAGGATGCACAAATACTGGCAATGTTCACTCATGCCGACAAATCAAATTCAGGCAGATTTTCAGAAAGCATTACTGCTCACATGTCTGATCATATAAAAGTTCCATTACTTGCCTTGAAAAAAGAAGTGGTTTCTCTCGTTTGATTAATAAAAAGTCAAATCAATCGTCTTCGGATTAAATATTGCATGTATACTTAATACCGGAAGTTCCGAATGATTAATAAACTGCTGAGCGAGTGAGCCGGTAAAATATTCGGTAATATCGCGTTTATCCGTGTTTCCTGTTACTGTTATTAGATCTATCCCCGCTTTCTTTACATAGCTGAGAACTGTTTTCGCAGTATAAGGCTCTCCGGTAATTTTTACAGTACAGGTTAGTCCGTGTTTCTCAACCATTTCCTTAATCTGATTAGCCTGTAAAGCAATTTTCTTAGTATGCGCCTTAGTCAAACCCGTATCAAATCCCAATACATTCACTTTCGCGCCGAATAATTCGGCCATCATAATTGCATAAACAACTTTGCTCCGGGAATGTGCCGTATCCGTAAATGGAACCAGGATGTTTTTAAATCCGCCGGACTTATTTTTTCGCTGAACTGATAATACCGGACATTCGGCATCGCTGACAACACGGTATGTATTACTTCCCATGATAAATTCCTTTATGCCCGAAACACCATGCGTACCCATTACTATCAGATCGGCCTTAATCTTCCTGCTCATCTTAATAATCTGAGCATGAGTACGTCCAAATATAGTAATAGACCTAACTTTCAATATACCCTTTGATTTAATTCTGTCTGCCACCTTGCTTAGACTTTCATTGCTGATTTTTGCCAGGTCAGCATCCAGGCTTACTTCCCTTGGCATTGAAAAGTACATCGGATCAGTCGTGGAATGAATATTTTCGATTACGTGTAATAAGAAAATCTCAGCCTTGGCCGCTTTCGCAATTGAAATGGCATGATCGACTGCTTTCAGGGAAGTAAATGAGAAATCGACAGGAATCAATATTCTCCTGATAAAGAATGGCTTCATAATGATTAATTTTTTAGTATCCTAAAGGTAAAGAAAGGATTTCAGGATTTTATAAAATATATCATCAAAAAAAATGACTTAGCGCATATGTGAAATTCAAACACTTTTAAAAAAAACAATGTTGCTTTATTGTAATTAATAAATCCCGTCCCTGTATAACTGCAGGAATACCATATATTGCACATTATATAAACGAAAATGAACGACTGGATAGACATAACAGTTTCCATAAAAAACGGAATGGTTCACTGGCCGGGCGATCCGGATGTAATATTGAGCCGCCCTGTTAATATGGAAAATGGACAGGATGCGAATGTGACCAACCTCAGCATGAGTGCGCATATCGGAACTCATGTAGACGCACCGCTTCACTTTATCAGAAACGGAAAAGATGTAAGTTCAATTCAGATGAATCGCATGGTCGGACCGGCAAGAGTTATTGAGATACGTAATACAGAACTCATCACTGTAGAGGAAATCATTCCGCATAATATTACCAAAGGCGAAAGAATTCTGTTCCGTACTGTCCATTCGAATGCCGACTGGAGTATGGAACCATTTAAGAGAGATTATATTTACCTGTCGACCGGGGCCGCAAAATATCTCGTTGAAAAAGGAGTATATACAATCGGTGTCGATTACCTGTCGGTTGCAGGTGAAGAAAACGGACTGGAAGTACACCGCTTATTGCTCAGTCATGAAATTCTCATTATCGAAGGATTAAACCTGAGAAATGTTGAGCCGGGCAATTATGAAATGATATGCCTGCCGATGAAACTTGAAGGGGCCGATGGGGCACCTGCGAGAGTAATAGTTAAAAAGGTATAAAACTGCACGAGACAACGTTAGAACATCTTTACAAATCGTACTTTTGCGAACTCCTTTAATTGAAATGAAATCGCCATTCGCAATTGTTACTATAGTTTTGTGTTTCTGTTGTCAGAATCTGATTTCCCAGGAAATCACAAAACTCGTTCGCGGAACCGTCATTGATAAACTCAGCCGTGAACCTCTCATAGGAGCGTCTGTAGTCTTACTTGACAGCAGCAAAACAAACGGAACATTTTGTGATACCGATGGTAAGTTCCGGCTTGCAAATGTTCCGCTTGGAAGACAAATGATTAGGATTTCATTTCTTGGGTATAAAGAAACTACCGTATCCATAGTTGTTACATCAGGCAAAGAAGTCGTTCTCGAAATCGAACTCGAACAATCTGTCATCCAGGGTAAAGAAATCGAGATCACCGCCGAAAAACAAAAAGATCGTCCGAATAATGACATGGCTCTCGTAAGCGCCCGGTCATTTACCGTTGAAGAAACATCAAGATATGCAGGCGGACTAAACGATCCTTCGCGACTGGCTGCGAATTATGCAGGAGTGAACAGCACCAGCGATTCGCGCAACGATATTATCATTCGCGGGAATTCACCAATAGGATTATTATGGAGATTAAACGGAATTGAAATTCCGAATCCGAATCATTTCGGTTCGCTCGGTACTACAGGCGGCCCTGTTAGCATCCTCAACAACAATCAGCTCGATAATTCCGATTTCCTCACAGGTGCTTTTCCTTCCGAATATGGAAATACTGTTTCCGGTGTGTTTGATTTACAAATGCGTTCGGGAAATAATGAAAAAAAAGAATTTCTCGCACAGGTCGGATTTAATGGATTCGAATTCGGCGCGGAAGGTCCTTTCAATGCCAGGCAGCGTTCATCGTATATGGTTAACTACCGTTATTCGACTCTGGGAATATTCAAGGCGCTGGGAATTAATTTCGGTGCCGGTGCTGCCGTGCCGGAATACCAGGATCTATCTTTCAAACTCGATTTTAAGTCGGGCAAATCGAACAAACTTTCTGTATTCGGATTAGGCGGACTCAGTTACGTCGAAATAATAGATTCGGAAAAAGATACGACCAAACAGAATCTGTATGCATTTGAAAAAAGACAGGACGGATATTTCGGAAACAATATGGGAGCAATCGGAGTACAGTACCTGATGTTTTTTAATTCTACTACATATTCAAAAATAAATCTTTCATTCTCAACTGCCGGACAGGATTACAAAGTTGATTCGATCAGTGAATCGGATAACACTCCTGTTCCAACTTATAGAAACGGATCACACCAGGAGAAGGCGGCAATTAATTATACGTTTTATAAAAAATTCTCGTCGACAAATTTTTTAAAAGCCGGTGTAACGGTTGACAGGTATCACTATGTATACAGTGACAGCTCATTCGAATCAACTTACTGGCAGAAGTACAGTGAATTCGATGATTATTCTTACCTCTTCCAGAGTTATGCTCAGTGGCAGCATAAGTTCTCTGATCAATTTACACTGAATGCCGGTTTGCATTATCAGTATTTTGAATTGAACAAAAGTTACTCCGTTGAACCGCGTACAGGAATCAGATGGGAAATGAAAGCAGGCCAGGCGATTAGTGCTGCGGTCGGATTGCATAGTCAGCTTCAGCCTATGTATACTTATTTTCAAAAATCAATTCAACCCGATTTTAGTTACATTCAAACCAACATGAACCTGGAAATGACGAAGAGTCGCCACTATGTAATCGCATTTGACAAATCAATAGGTCAGGATAAAAGAATTAAGATCGAAGGATACTATCAGCAAATCTATGATGTGCCTGTAGAAACACGTCCAACATGGTATTCGGTATTGAATGAGGGAGCTGACTTTGGCATAAGCAATATTGATAGTCTGGTGAATAAAGGAACAGGCGATAATTACGGAGCAGAATTGACTATTGAAAAATTCTACAGCAAAGGATATTATTATTTGATTACAGGTTCTTTTTATTCGTCTACTTATAAAGGAAGTGACGGAATAAAAAGAAACACCGCTTTCAACGGGAATTACACAATCAATACACTTGCAGGAAAGGAATGGAAGGTTCGCAATAAAAATGTCTTTGCTATAAATTTAAAAATGACATTTGCCGGAGGTAAAAGATATGTGCCGATTGATCTGAATGCATCCGAAATTGCCGGAGAAGCTAAGTATGATTATTCAAAAGCCTATGAAGATCAGTTGAAAAAATATTTCAGAACCGATATCAAATTTGCGTATACCGTTAATAAACCCAAGTGTACATTTGAGTATTCATTAGACGTTGATAATATTTTCAATACTAAAAATGTCTGGAACCAGCAATACGATCCTAAGTCGAATGAAATTAAGGTTCAGTATCAGCTTGGGATTTTTCCGATACCACAATTCCGCGTAACTTTTTAAGTGGTAAATACTGAATTTAAGACCACAATATTCAGGATTATGTTTTGAAAATGAAGATGCTGAACGGACTGATTTTACTCATGTTTCAGCACTTTTATCTTACATACTTTTTATGCCGATTTAGCATTTAATTATTCCTGTTCGAATGTAATTCATTTTGCTGATAAAGCTTTTAAATTACATTGCCGCCCGAAATTACTTCAACTATGAAACACAAATTACTTGTATTAATTCTTCCATTTGCCGCGCTTGTTATTTTGAGCAGCAGCACAATCAGCGATAACGGGAAAGCCGGTAAAACCGGATCTCCGAATGAACTTACCTGTATAGATTGCCATGCCAGCTTTTCTCCTAATTCAGGAGGCGGTTCAATTTCATTTTCCAGTCCGGGCATGCCGGGATTTCAATATACCCCCGGACAAACATATAATATGAGTGTAACTGTTTCGAAAGCCTCCGTTTTTCTTTTCGGTGTCGGCATTGAAGCATTAACTTCATCAAATAACAATGGCGGTACATTAAATATTACTGATGCGGCATCTACTCAGATTAAATTCGCAACCGTGAGTGCAGTATCACGCAGAAATGTTGTGCATACTTTAGGCGGTGGCGTTGGTAGCGGTTCAAAGGTTTTCAATTTTAGCTGGACAGCGCCTGCTGCAGGTACCGGAAATGTCACAATATATTTCGCAGGTGTAGCTGCAGATGGCTCTACTGATGAAGACGGAGATTATGTATATAATTCATCGCAGGTATTAACTGAATCAACCTGTCAGACTCCGGCTCAGCCCGGTGCAATGACGGGAGATAATACCGTTTGCAGTGGTACTTCACAAAATTATTCTGTTACGTTAGATGCCGGGGCAACATCATATACATGGACATTGCCTTCCGGCTGGACAGGCACGTCAACGACAAACAGCATCACAGCCACAGCAGGCAATACTTCGGGATCGATTATAGTTACTGCGAATAATGCATGCGGACCAAGTACACAAAGAAGTTTTTCCGTAACCTCAAGTAATATTACAGCCACAACAGGCTCTACAAATGTTTCATGCTTTGGCGGATCAAACGGAACTGCAACAGTCACTCCGGCAGGTGGCACAGGTGGATACACATATGCCTGGTCTCCATCGGGTGGTACTTCAGCTACTGCAACCAATCTTTCTCAGGGAACATATACATGCACAATAACTGACGGCTCGGGATGTACAAAAACCAGCTCTGCAACAGTGACTGCCCCTGCTGCCATAATCTCAAATGCAGTATCTACCAATGCTCCCTGTGCGAATGACAGCGGTTCGGCTTCTGCCTCACCTGCCGGAGGTGTCGGTCCGTATTCATATTTATGGTCACCGGGCGGAAGAACGACCTCAACTATAACAGTTCCTGCCGGCACTTATACCGTTACCGTAACAGATTTACACAGCTGTACCTCCACGCAATCAGTGAGTATTACTCAACCGGCACCAGTCACTATAGGAATCAGTACAACATATGCAGGTTGCAGCGCAACAACAGGAACAGCTACCGCAACACCATCGGGCGGAACAGGCTCCTATTCGTATTCATGGTCTACGGTACCTGTGCAACATACAGCAACAGCCATAAATTTAGCCGGTGGAAATTATTCGGTTACAGTAAGCGACTCAAACGGATGTGCAGCAATTTCAAATGCACAAATTTTTCCGCTTGCACCCATGACAGGAACAACAAACACCGTCATGGTAAATTGTTTTAACGAAAATAATGGAATGGCATCTGTCAGTGTATCCGGGGGATCACCCACATATTCATATTTATGGAATACAATTCCGGTTCAGGTGAATGATACAGCTACTAATCTTATGGCCGGAACATATTCTATTACAGTGACAGATAGCGCAGGATGTATTTATACTTCCAACGTAACAATAACGCAACCTAACCAGATTATTGTAAATTCGGGAGGGGACAGTTCAATTTGCGAAGGAAACACGATAACCTTAACCGGTTCCGTTACCGGAGGAATAACGGCATACTCCTATCTCTGGACACCGGCAACCGGACTTTCTTCTTCGAATGATTCAATTACTGATGCAACCCCTGTCATCACAACGCCATATACTCTGACAGTTACCGATGCGAATGGCTGTACTTCATCTTCTACTGTAACAATTTCTATATTGCCTGTTCCTGTTTCAACGATTACTCTTACAGGTGATTCATTATTTGCATCAACTGCCGATAGTTATTCATGGTTCTTAAACGGAAATAATATTCCGGGAGCTACAGGTAGTTCTTACTATCCAATGCAAAATGGAGATTACTTTGTAATTACAATAAATGCGAACGGATGTTCTGACACTTCCGCAATTCTCACTTTAACCACAGTTGGAATAAATAATGTTCTGACTGAAGGAACTCTCAAAATTTATCCGAACCCGGCTACCGAATATTTGACCATTGAAGTTGACAAGGAATTTATCCATAATACGGCCACTTTATTTGATGTATGCGGGAAACCGGTTTTAAAACTGCCACTGAACGGGGGTTCAAATACAATTAACATATCCGGAATCGCAGAGGGATTTTATTCGATTGTAATAAGCAATGGAGAAACAAAGATTACCCAAAGATTAATTATCAGGTAATTCTTAAATTGCCGCGTGTATTTTCAACTCGCAGCTCTCTTCTTTATAATTGCCATTATCTATTCGAGTGTGGGCTTTGGAGGAGGCTCAAGCTACCTTGCTATACTTTCTTTGTACGGAATTGCTTTTCCGGAAATGCGAATGACTGCACTGATTTGCAATATCATCGTTGTTACCGGGGGAACCATAGCTTTCATGCGGCATAAACAAATTCTCTGGCCGAAAATTTTACCTCTCATCCTGGTAAGTGTGCCATTCGCTTTTCTTGGCGCTATCGTAAAGATTCACGAAAATATTTATTTCATCATTTTAGGAATAACACTTATTGCTGCCTCAATTGTGCTTTGGATAAAACCTGCAAAAATAAAATCACACGGACAAAAATCTAATTACACAAAGCAGGGATTGCTTGGAGGCTCTATTGGATTTTTATCCGGCATGGTTGGAATTGGCGGGGGCATTTTTCTTTCACCGATTTTAAATTTATCAGGTTGGGGTACTGCAAAACAAATAGCCGCCGCGGCAAGTGTGTTTATTCTTGTCAATTCTCTCGCCGGTGTTGCGGGTCAATTGTCGGCTGCCACTAAAATTAATTTTGATATGGTTCTGATTTTAGGTATTGCTGTTTTTGCAGGGGGACAGATTGGTTCAAATGTGGGTGTCTCAAAATTTAATCTGACTACGGTCAGGAGAGTGACAGCCGCAGTTGTGATGGTGGCGGGGATTGAGGTTTTATTGAAACATTTATAAAAAACCGGAACCACGAATTGCACGGATTACACGGATTAAACCCTTATCCTCTACTTCTCCGTGTTTTCTACCTATATACGTATAAAGAAAATTACGGGTGCGCCGACACCCAAACTTCACCGTCCTCAAAAATCTCTTTCTTCCAAATTGGTACTGTTTCTTTTAAAGTATCAATAGCATATCTGCATGCCAGAAAAGCCGCATCACGATGAGCGGTGGAAACTGCAATCAAAACCGCAATATCATTTACCTGCAATACTCCGGTACGATGATGAATTAAAACCTTTCTTGCCGAATATTTCTCCTTAATGTACTCGGCAATTTTTTGCATTTCCTTTACAGCCATGCTTTCATAAGATTCAAATTCCAGTCGCAGTACTTTTCTTCCCTGAGTTTGTTCACGAACCGTACCCACAAAAATATCGACTCCCCCGCAATCAGGAGAAATCACCCATTCGGCATTACTAATACTCAGGGGCTGGTTTGAAATTTTAATGTCAATCATCGAAAAAAATTAACCTCCACTTACAGGCGGAATCACCGCTATCTCATCCTTCTCGGAAATCAATGTAGTTGCATCCGCGTATTCATCGTTCACTGCTATCATAAATGAATTCAATTCCTTCAGCCGGGGATATTTTTCTGCCAGCAAATTCCTTAATTCACCGGCCTCGCGAATGTTAGCGGTTTCAATCTCAATGGCTGTGCCGTTTAAAATTTCCTTTGCGACTCCGAATGCGAGTATTTTAAATTTCATAATTCCCCCTTTACTGCTTCCAGCCTCCATGCATTTATTCCACCGCGCAAGGAATAAAAATTCAATGTCGGAAATTTTGTTTTTAGAATTCTGACAGCCTGTTCACTTCGACGGCCCGACTGACAATAGACTACAACAAGCTTGTCCGTTTTCATTTTAACGGTGTGAATCTCATTTAGCGGAACGTGCATTCCGCCGATGTGAAATCGCGCCCGCTCTTCGGCATCACGAACATCAATCAGATCGACTTCTTTTTCTTCCATCCAATCCTGCAACTTCTGTATCGAAATTGATTTTGGCACAACCGTTTCTTCCAATGAAGTAATATTAGATCTCGATTTTTTATCGATACGAATAATCTTACTTGATGAATTTCTTCCGTCAAACAATAAAAGTTTTCCGGACAGCAATTCTCCACAGCCGGTAATGAGTTTTATAACTTCCGCTGCCTGCATACAACCAATAACACCCGTTACAGTTGACAAAACTCCGCCTTCCGCACATGAAGGTACTGCAGCTGAATTAATTTCCGGAAAAACATCCCTGTAATTCGGACTCATTGAACCATCTTCATTCTGCACATTCCAAACCGATACCTGACCGTCAAACTGATAAGCCGCTCCAAATACCAAAGGCTTTCCTGTTAGCACACATGCGTCATTCAATAAATATTTGGTTTCTATATTATCAGTACAATCTACAATGATATCGAACTGATTTATGTAATGCATTACATTGGCGGAATTAATCTGCTTATTTATCGGAACCAAATCCACCTCCTCATTCATAATGCTGAGCTTTGCACATGCCGTTTCCGCTTTCGACTTTCCGATATCGCCAGTTGAATATAAAATCTGGCGATGCAGATTGCTCATTGATACTATATCGTGATCCGCAATTGCAATAAGTCCAATACCGGCTGATGCCAGATATTGCGCAACGGGACAACCCAGTCCGCCTGCACCAACAATTAAAACAGATGATGTCTGCAACAATTCCTGTGACTGAATGTCAAAACCGGGCAATGCAATTTGACAACTATACCTCTGCCAGTCGTTTTCCATTTTCAATTATTTGTTTTACCTGATTAATATCTTCAGGGGTATTCGCGTTAAACAATGCATATGAATCAACCGATTCGATAATCTTAATATTGCTATTGAGCAAAGCTTTGCGAGGACATGTTTTTCCTTCCGCCAGTCTGGACAATAAAATCTGATGACTACGCGGCTCCCAGATTGTAATTAATGGTTCGGGTAAATGGTCGTGCGGACTTTTGTAAGTAGTAGCGACCTTTGTACTGTCTCTTTGATCGACAAGGTGTTGTATGGTGGCAGAATTCATTAGCGGCAGATCACAGGCAAGCACGAACCAGGCTACATCATTTTTGAATTTGAATGCCGACAGCAATGCTCCATAGGGTCCATATCCATCGTAAGCATCTTCAATGACTTCATAACCATCCTGAACAATTTCAACTGACTGATCAGCCCTGCATGAGATAAAAACTTTTTCTGTAAATCGTTTTAATAAATCGGCGATAACATAGCGCTGCTTTCTTCCATGCCATTCCATTGAACCCTTGTCGGTTCCCATCCTTGAACTTTTTCCACCCGCAAGCACTAATCCATACAATGAAGAATTATTAACGATTGAAGTCATTTTTTCCTCCTGTCTTTTTTAGAAGCAATGTTTCGCGAATAATAATATCATGACTTAAAGCCTTACACATATCATAAACGGTGAGAGCCGCAATAGATGCGCCTGTTAACGCTTCCATTTCCACACCTGTTTTCGCTTCAGTAACGGCAGTGCACTGAATAATTAATTCATTTTTCTTCAGTTGTAATTCAATGCGGCAATTATTCAACGGAATGGGATGACAAAGCGGAATTAATTCACTTGTTTTTTTTGCACCCATAATTCCGGCAATTATTGCTGTCTGGAATACAGATCCTTTTTTTGTCTGAATGTCACCATTCGTGAATTTCTCAATTACTTCATTTGGTAAAACAATTGTGCATTGAGCAACAGCAGTCCGATGAGTGATTTGCTTATCACTTACATCAACCATGGCGACGTTTCCATTCCTGTCTAAATGTGTAAGGTCAGACATTTAATAGATTTTTAAAGGGCCAGACCGGAAATATCTCACCGTTTTTAAAGTTCTCACGATCGGATGGAAATTCCATAAATGCATCAGCCT
>CAZAON010000088.1:0-4450 GCA_964486655.1 uncultured Flavobacteriales bacterium | reverse complement strand
CCAAGGATGAAAACAAACCAAACGAACAATATGTTTTCCAATATGATCATGCCCCGTTATACCTGGATCGGTATGAGGCTATAGCGAAGATTGGCGCGGGATACAGAAAAGGCACCCCCGAAGCCGGCATGATGATGCGTGCTTTAAATGACAAGTTTTACGGAATCCGCGTGATAGCGCTTCAGAATATTGGTGAACTTGCATTAAACGCTCCTGACACGGTTAAAGCAGATATCATCCGGCTTGCCCAAAACGATCCCAAACCGTTAGTGAGAGACCGTGCCCTTTTTGCACTCGGAAAATATTATTCATACAAAGAGAATTCCGATATATATGTGAATGCACTGAAAGACCGATCTTACAGAGTCAATGCGCGTGCATTTAAAATTATCAGTGAAAAAGATTCGGCCAAGGCATTAGAAATCGCACCTATACTTGAGAAAGACAGTGCAAGCATAATTCTCTCCAGACTTTCAGATTATTATAAAAATTCAAAAGAAGACAAATCGGCTTTCTTCAGGAAGGCATTTAAATTTTGTGATGTATACGGACGATATACTCTGATTAATAATCTCGAACAATATATCACTGGCAATAATTCGCCGGTTAATATTACACGCGGTTGTGAAGTGCTGATGGAACAGGCAAAAAAACCCCAGGTAGATTTCAATGAAACTGCCTGCATTGGTTCGATGGATGAAGTCAGGAAATCTCTTGACAAAAAAATATCGGATTTGCAAAGTTCGCTTGACAAAGCCGATGATCGTAAATCGGCCGAAATAAGATCAGACATTTCACAACTGAGCAACATTCGCAAATCAATTCAGGACGAACTAAAGATTCTGAAAAAAGGCGAAGAGTAATACATGAAGCTTGTTCAAACATTTTACACCCTGCTTTTGTGCCTGATCATTCAAAATGCACGGGCAGAAAACGATTCGACCTCCGGCAAGTGGAACATTATTGCCCGCGCCGATTATGGTTTTGTAATCGCCCACCGACCGGCACTCGAACCTCTGCAGGAATCACATGTTAAAGGATTTGAAATAACTTTCAGTAAATCTTCAACCGGAAAAGAATACTGGCAAAAAGATTTTTTATATCCCGATCTCGGACTAACGTTAGCCGCTTTTGATCTCGGCACCGATAAACTCGGATACGGAATCGCCGTTTATCCGTTCATTGATTTCCCTCTTGGGAAAGGAGGATTCCAATTCCTTCACTTCAGATACGGGATGGGACTCGGTTACATCGAAAACAAATTCGATGCGGAGAATAATATTAAAAACTCAGCCATAGGTTCGCATGTAAATGGCGTCATACATCTTGATTTGCATTATGCAAAAAACATTTCAAAAAATACAACTCTCGAATTCGGTCCGGCTATCACTCATTTTTCAAACGGCGCAGTTAGCTTACCTAATCTCGGAATAAATATCGCTACATTTAATCTGGCACTTCAACATTCATTTGGAAGCAAACAGGCGATCCGTCAGCCTGAAAAACCCGTTTATGATTTATCGCCACAAATTCATTTGTATGCTGGGGGATTCCCGAAGAAAATTTATCCGCCCGATGGCAAAAGCTATTTCGCATTTACTATTTCCGGACTGGCATGTAAGCCTGTGACCCGAAAAAGCACAATAGGTTTTGGCGCTGACTTTTTTTATGATAATTCAATCGTTCCGCGCATCGAATCACTGGGCGAAGATTCTGCAAGTAATATCAATAATGTCCGTGTTGGTATTTATGGTTCATACCAATTGTCTGTCGGCAAACTGGGACTCGCATTTAACATGGGCGTTTATCTTTACAATGCCTGGGAAAATGACGGGAATATTTACCAACGACTTTGCGTTCGCTATTATTTCGAGAAAATGTTTTTATGCGTAAATTTAAAATCACATTATGCGAGAGCAGATTTCATTGAACTTGGAGCAGGGATCAGAATTTTTTCAAAGAAACAGAAATGAGAAAAAAAGCTGATATATTTTACCTTTTGGTTTTACTGTTTTCACTCACGACATGTACGAAAGATCACATGTTTGATTGTTTTAAAAGTACAGGCGAAACCGTGACAGAATCACGTGATGTGTCTGCCTTTAGCGATATCGAATTAGATGACAATGTCGATCTAATCATTCACCCGAATTCGGCCCCTTACATAAAAGTCACTGCAGGAGAAAATCTCATCGACGGAATTATTACCGAACTGTCGGGCAATAAACTTTATATTCGAAATGAAAACCGATGCAACTGGGTCCGTAGTTTCAAAAATAAATTTCAGGTTGAAATAGGAATTGATCAGCCGCAACATATTGTCTATTACGGTTCAGGCGACATAACCTGCATTGACAGCATTAAAACGCCTGAATTTTATTTCGATTGCACGAACGGATCGGGCAGTATCAATTTTCTGCTGAACAATAAGAAATCGGAAATCAGAAATCATACCGGCCGAATAGATATTCATCTGAAAGGAAACAGCGAATCTGCTATTTTATTTGTAAACGATGTTGCTACACTCGACGCGACTGAGTTATCATTAGAAACGGCTCATGTCAGAAACAGTTCGACCGGCGACATGAAAGTAAATGTTATAAGCGAGCTAAGCGTTGAAATACTTTATAATGGAAACATTTATTACTCAGGAAATCCGGTTATTACTTCAACAAACATTACGGGGACAGGGAAGTTGATACAAATAAGATAATGAAAATTACTAAAGACTAATATAATTACTAATTATTTAATTACTAATTGAAATCTCGAATTAGCGGTAGCCGTTCCGTTTAAATGCATAACTCCTCGACTCCGACACACTATTACCCACATCTTTTATACTCTATCAAAATTATGAAACTAATTACAACCCTGTGCTTCAGCACAGGGCCGGCGAAACAACTCCCCCTTGAACCTCATCCGGACTTTAATCCGGCAAACTCAATTATGGAGTCAATTCCGGACTGAAGTCCGGGATTGGTGAAGAGTCATGGACGCTTTTTCCCCGCGCTGAAGCGCAGGGTTATAATTAAAAGGCTTACTTAATAGAAGAGGTGTTAGTATTGCGCAAAAGATGTGGGTAAAAGTGACCAACTCCGAGGTGGTGAATCTAGTAATTAAAATTGGTCATTTGTTTTTCTCATACCACTCATCCACCAGCAATTTCGATCCGAAAGAAGCTGCAACCGCCATCTCATCGCATTTGTTATTCTCTTCGTTTTCCGCATGCCCTTTGACCCAGACAAATTTTACTTTATGCTTTCTGTAAACGGTAAGAAATCTTTTCCATAGATCAGGATTTTTCTTTCCTGCATAATTTTTCTTTTCCCATCCGAATACCCATTTCAGTTCGACAGAATCAACCACATATTTTGAATCCGAGTAAATGGTAACGTGGGCACCTTCTTTCTTGATTGACTCAAGTGCGACAATAACGCTCATTAATTCCATGCGGTTATTTGTTGTGAGTCTGTAACCTTGTGATATTTCTTTACGGTGCGGACCCGAAATCATGACGACGCCATAACCACCCGGACCGGGATTACCTCTGGCAGCACCGTCGGTATAGATAATAATTTGTGAAGCAGACAAAATGTGACGCTGAAAAGATTATACAGCCTTCAGAACATTCAGTTCCCTGCCGATTTTCTCAAAGGCTGCAACTGCCTTATCTAAATGATGCCGTTCATGACCGGCGGAAATCTGAACTCTGATTCTTGCATTTCCTTTTGCAACGACAGGATAAAAGAATCCAATTACATAAATTCCTTCTTCAAGTAATTTAGAAGCGAATTCCTGTGCAAGCTTCGCATCGTAAAGCATAACGGGAACAATCGGATGCTCTCCGGGTTTGATGTCAAAACCTGCTGCAGTAATTTTTTCACGGAAGTAACGTGTGTTTTCCCAAAGCTTATCACGCAATGCCGTTGTCTGACTCAACATATCGATTACTGCAATCGAAGCGCCGACTATTGAAGGAGCGAGTGAATTTGAAAATAAATACGGACGGGAACGTTGTCTTAGAATTTCAATAATTTCCTTTCGACCGCTTGTAAATCCGCCCATGGCTCCGCCTAAAGCTTTGCCAAGCGTTCCGGTAATAATATCAATCTGGCCCATCACACCACGGTACTCATGCGTACCTCTTCCTGTCGCTCCCATGAATCCGGATGCATGACATTCATCAATCATGACAAGCGCATTGTATTTGTTTGCAAGCTCACATATCTTATCGAGTTGAGCGATGGTGCCGTCCATGCTGAAAACTCCATCAGTCACAATCATTCTGTGTCTGAGATTCTGAGTTTCCTTAAGTATCTTTTCCAATTCAGCCATATCATTATGTTTATAACGATAACGCTGCGCCTTACACAACCTGACTCCATCAATAATAGATGCATGATTCAACTCATCACTTATAATTGCATCCTGCTCATTGAGCAAAGGT
>CAZAON010000087.1:0-18705 GCA_964486655.1 uncultured Flavobacteriales bacterium | reverse complement strand
CTTTTGCTTTTTATAATATGGCTTCAAAAGAAATGAATGCTTCATTGCTTCCAATTCCTCATTAAGTGTAGTAGTTGCCGATTCCAGGTTTGATAAACTGGATTTAAGATCGCCGGCCATAGCAGTATCTTTCAGTAATGTTGATATTGTGCCGTGGCCTGAATGTATTTCTTTCAGTATTGCATTGATATCGGTTGTCATTTTCGAAAACTGCTCACTACCCTCACGAATTTTTTCTACGGAATTTTTTAAATCGGCTGAAACAGATGTATCGTTCAACATTGTGCCCAACAACCCCTTTCCCGAGTTAATATTATTTACAACAGTTTGTAGCTGATTGGAAATATTAATAAGATTATAACTTACGACTTCAACATTTACCAGGGAGGTGCTGATTCGATGAGCTAAAATGGTATCGTTCAAAACGGCATAAAGTGCGCCTCTGCTTTTTGTTACATTATCGGTAATCGAACGAAGGTTTCCTGATACAACCCCGATATTTTCGTTCGTCATATCAAGTGTTCGTAACATGGCGTCTGTGTTAACAGCTCTTATCGAAGTAAGCTGATCGTTATTTTCAATTATTCCCGCTTCTCCCGTTCCTGCCGCAATGTTTATTAATTTATTACCCATAAGTCCATCGGTTCCGAGGCTGGCAATTGAATTTTTTCTGATAAATTTTTTCGCATTTTCTTCAATTATCATTTCCACTTTCACCGCTGAATCGTTAACGATTTCAATTTTATCGACTGTACCAACATCAATCCCGGCGAATCGAACATTATCTCCCGGTATTAATCCGCTTACATCGTAAAACATACAAGTTACGGTAATTGAACTGCTGAACATATTTTTGTTCCTGCCAATAGAATATAATCCCACTATCAGCAGTATCAATCCTGTAAATACAAATATTCCTAACCGGATATTATGCGCTTTCTCTTTTGTCATTCGAAAAATGGATGTGTTTTAGGATCCGGGTTGTCTTTTAACTGATTAAACGAACCCTCAATATAGCATTTTCCATCGACCATAACCGTTAAACGGTTTGCTGTAAGCCTGGCACAACGCATATCGTGTGAAATAATTATTGAAGTAGTATTATATTTTTTCTGAACATTCAGCATGAGATTAATAATCTCAAGAGAAGTGATCGGATCAAGACCTGTAGTCGGTTCATCATAAAGCATAATTTCAGGCTTCAGAATTAATGACCGGGCAAGTCCGATCCGTTTTCTCATCCCGCCCGACAACTCCGAAGGCATAAGGTTTATCGCATGAATTAAACCTACATCGTTAAGGGTCTCTTCTACCAAACTCTGAATTTCTGATTTTGATTTATCTTTTCCATGCCTGCGTAAAGGGAATTCCAGATTTTCCTTGACAGTCATACTATCGTATAAAGCACTGCTTTGAAATACGAAACCAATTCTTGCCCTGAGTTCGTCAAGCTCACGTTGCGCCAAACCCGAAATTTCTTTATCAAAAACTTTTATTGAGCCTCCCTCATATTCCAGTATACCGACAATACATTTAATCAGTACCGATTTTCCACAACCCGATTTTCCAAGTACGACGACGTTTTCCCCTTTACGAATAGTCAGATTATAATCAACCAGCACATGATTATCACCAAAAGATTTTTGCAAACCGGAAATAATAATTACCGGTTCGCCGTAGATGTTTAGACTCTTGTCCTGATGTAATTGCGCGTTCATAGAAATCCGAAAAATTCTGTAATCTGAACTGTTATTAAATCAATCACGAATACCAGTAACGAAGCAATAACAACAGAAGAGTTTGCCGATTGGCCGACGCCTTCTGTTCCTTTTTTCGAATTATATCCTTTATAGCAGCCAATCAGGCCAATAGCAAATCCGAAGAAAAATGTTTTAATAAATGCCGGAATAAAATCACTGAACTCAAGACTATTAAAGACCTCAGTGAAAAACAGGGTAAATGAAACCGACCCGCGGATATTCACCGCCAGGTAAGCACCGTAAAGTGAAATTGCATTTCCCATTATGGCAAGTATCGGAATGGTAAGAGTTGTACTGACAATGCGGGAGACGACAATGTATTTAAACGGATTTGTTCCACTCACTTCCATGGCATCAATCTGTTCGGTAACCTTCATCGAACCGAGCTCAGCTCCGATACTTGAACCGATCTTTCCGGCGCAAATTAGCGCTGTAATAACCGGACCGATTTCCCTGATGATACTGATTCCAACCATCGAGGGCAGCCATGACTCCGCACCAAATTCTACAAGGGTCGGACGCGACTGAAGGGTAAGAACAAGTCCGATAATAAATGCCGTAATACTGACCAAAGGCAGGGAACGGACACCGATTTCATACGATTGCCTCAGAATTTCCCTGAATTCATAAGGAGGAACAAAGACTTCACGAAAAAACCGGCCGGCAAACCGCGCTGTTTCGCCTGTTTCAGCTAATAATTCAGAAACTCCCTTAGGTAATGTGATGGCTTTCATTCAGCGAAGGACACGTTAGTCTTTATCAATAGAAAGTTTACTGATTTGAGGAGGAAAAGTTACAAAAGTGAGCATCATGTCAGGCAGTCCGGGTCTGAGGGAATGAGGCCGGTTATTAGCTTCAAGTCCCCCTCTTTCGGAACCAGACTCCCGGGCCCAAACTCCCGGACTTGGACAAGTTACCCGGACTCATTTCCCCGATCATTCTTCGTTTTATTTTCCTTTTGTGTTTTATATATTTACTTTCCTAAACCATATGATTTAAAAAGACAATTTATCTGATATCCGGGCTATCGAAAGCAAGAAATATTTCTATAAATAAATAATTGTTAATCATTAATCCCCCCTAAAATGAAAAAAACAATTTTACTTCTGGTACTGTTTGCCATTTGCAATTCAAGAACTAATGCACAATGGTATCCACTCAATAGTGGAGTCTCCTGGACTCTTTATTCAGTATTCTTTATTTCTCCCGATACCGGTTGGGCTGTCGGTGAATTCGGAACCATTATTAAAACCGTTGATGGTGGTATTAACTGGATTCCACAAACCAGTAACACATTCGAGCGCCTGAGTTCTATCTATTTTCTCAATCCCAATAAAGGTTTTGCTGTTGGAGTGGATAGTCATATTCTTTCAACAGTCGATGGTGGCACAACATGGACGGTTCAGCCGAGCGGAACTGCCTGGACACTGGCAAGTGTTGAATTCTTTAATGATTCAACGGGCTATATTGTAGGAGATGTAAATACCATCTTTAAGACTACAGATGCCGGAACAAACTGGAGTCATATTTTGAATATTCAGGGAAGCTTACTTAACTCCGTCTATTTTACAAGTCCGGATACCGGTTTTGTTGTAGGTGAAATCGGCAATATGCTGAAAACTACTGATGGTGGAACCAACTGGTCATTTCAGTTTATCGGAAATACTATTTTCGACTTCCATTCAATAAAATTTACTGATGCAAACACTGGATACATCTTCGGCAGAAGCGATACTATTTTCAAAACGACAGACGGCGGAGCAAACTGGTTTCCATTATTCAGCGGACTGACAGGAAGCAATAATTTATTTGCATCATTTTTTACCGACTTCAACACCGGATATGCAGTTGGCGCGGCTGGAAATATAATTAAAACAATAAATGCCGGAGCAAACTGGATATCGCAACCAAATTTAATAACTGGCGGCAATGTTGCATTTTACGGGATTTATTTTGCAAACAGCGATGTCGGCTATGCCGTAGGTGGAGCCGGTCAGATATTCAAAACTACGAATGCAGGTGGTCCGTTAGCTGTGGAAGAAAGCGGAACCAAATCATTTATTATTTCGCCTAATCCCGGTAATGGGATGATAACTATTAAGTCTCTCAATAATGGTAATTCAAATCTGAAAATATACAATGCAATAGGCGAAACAGTTTATAATGCAAAAATGGAAAATCAACAAATGACGATTGATTTATCAGACCAGCCGAAAGGAATTTATTTTGTTGAAATTACCGATAGCAATAATAGAAGTATAAAAGAAAAACTAATTATAAGGTAAACCAATTAATAGTTGGTTAAAACAAGGTACTAATTCAATACAGTAGTTTTCATCTGTTTAATCTTTTTCTCGGCCTGCATAATATTTTCTATTCCGATGAAAACAGAATCAGGATTAAATGAAATACTGTCAATTCCTTCTTCAACAAGGAAAGAAGCATATTCAGGATAATCACTTGGCGCCTGTCCGCATAAGCCGATTTTGATTCTTCTTTTCTTCGCCTTTTTAATAGCCAAAGATATTAGCTGCTTTACGGCGGGATTTCTTTCGTCGAATAAATCGTTGATGATGTTTGAATCTCTGTCAATCCCAAATGTCAGTTGAGTAAGGTCATTTGATCCTATTGAAAATCCATCGAAATATGCGGCAAATTCATCTGCCAAAAGTACATTTGAAGGAATTTCAACCATCATATAAATTTCAAGTCCGTTTTCCCCTCTCTTCAAACCCGCATCCTTCATTACTTCAATAACCTTCCTTCCTTCTTCAACCGTTCTGCAGAATGGTATCATAAGTTTAACGTTGGTAAATCCCATTTCATTTCGAACACGTTTCATTGCTTCACATTCGAGCCTGAATCCTTCGATGTATCTTTCATTATAATACCTTGAAGCACCGCGAAATCCGATCATGGGATTTTCTTCCTCCGGCTCAAACTCTTTCCCCCCTATTAAATTCGCGTATTCATTCGTCTTGAAATCACTCATTCGCACAATTACATCCTTCGGATAAAAGGCAGCGGCAATTGCTGCGACAGACTCCGATAACTTTTCGATAAAATAGTTTTCCTTGCTTTTATAAGATGCGGTTAATTCTCCAATTGTCTTTTTTGCATCCGCATCCTTAAGCGTTTTATACTTCACCAAAGCCATTGGATGAACCTTAATGCTGTTACCGATTATAAATTCCAGCCGCAACAATCCGACACCGTTATTCGGATAAAAAGAATGTTCGAATGCTTTACCGGGATCACTGGCGATCAACATTACCTTTGTCTTTGGCAGTATACTCTTTGTAAGATCAATACACCGCTGTTCAAATTTTAAAACCCCTTTGTATATATTTCCTTCCTGACCTTCTGCGCAGGAAACGGTAATGTATTGTCCGTCCTTTATTAATTCAGTAGCGTTATTTGTACCGACGACAGCCGCTATACCCAATTCCCTGGCAACAATTGATGCATGACTTGTTCTACCGCCTTTATCAGTAACGACTGCCGCGGCTTTTTTCATTACAACATTCCAGTCGGGATTTGTAATTGTAGTTACCAATATTTCTCCATCCTTTAAAAGATCAGCCTCAGCAGGAGATTTCAGAATTCTTGCTTTCCCTGAAGCAATCTTGCTTCCGACAGCGATCCCTGAGGTAATTTTATTACCCTTTTCAGTTAATGAATAGATGATATGCTGACCCGTCTTTTTTCCATGTGCGGTTTCTGGTCTGGCCTGAACAATAAAAATCTCATTTGTATTTCCATCTTTAGCCCATTCAATATCCATTGGCTTATTATAATGGTTTTCAATATCGATAGCCCAGCCGGCTATTTTATAAATTTCGTCATCGGACAGAATAAATTTAGCTCTTTGCTTTTCGGAAGTCTCCGTATTGACTGTTGTATAACCGGGATTATGTTCTCCTCTTTCAGCATAGATAAGGGTGTTTTCCTTCTCGCCCAATTTGCGGCTTATGATAGATTTCTTTCCCTGTAAAAAAGTCTTTTTGAAAACCTGGAATTCATCGGGGTTTACATTTCCCTTGACAACATTTTCACCGAGTCCCCAGCTGCCTGCGATGTGTACAATATCACGGAATCCCGATTCAGGTTCAAGTGTAAAGCAAACGCCTGCGCATCCAAGATCAGATCTGATCATTCTTTGGACACCTGCAGACAAAGCAATTTTCATGTGATCAAAGCCTTTGTCTTCCCTGTATTTTATGGCTCGTGCGGTAAACAAGGATGCGTAACAATGAAGAATAGCTGACAATAAATCCGCAGTACCGCGAATATTCAGATAAGACTCATGCTGGCCGGCAAAACTGGCTTCGGGAAGATCCTCGGCGGTTGCGCTGCTTCGAACAGCGACGTCGACATTTTTTCCGTATTTATTCTGCATTTCGAGATAATGCAGCTTAATTTGTTTGGATACTTCGTTCGGAAATTTTGAAGTAAGAATCAATTGCTTCGCAGTACTGCTAACCGTCTCTATATTTTTAAAATTTTTACGGTCAAGTTTATTTAATAATTTTTGAAGTGAATCCCGGAGATTATTACTATCGATAAAATTCCAATAAGCCTTTGATGTAACTGCAAAACCATCAGGGACTTTTATTTTCTGTTTAGACAAATGCATGAGTTCTCCGAGAGAGGCGTTCTTCCCTCCTACTAATGCGATATCATTCATATTTACATCCGACAAACTAACAACAAGTTTGCCGGTACCTTCTGCTCCGTTTTCCATAAAATGAATATTAAATATCTGTATGAAATACCATCACGGGAATGTGAGTATGGTAAATCATTTTTCTTGTTAGTCCGGGGCGAAATACATTCTGGAGAAACGAGCGGTTGCGCATACTAATTGCGAACATATCGGCATTTATTTCCTCCAGGTAAATATTAAGTCCTTCGTAAACGTTATCATCCTCCAGTAACTTGATAGAAATATTTTGATAATCACTTTCGGCGATAATCTGATTTTTGAAATTGTCGAGTTGGTTAAAATCAAACGCCTTCTCCGATTTTCCCGATGAAACATGAAGCAAGACAATCTCCGCGTTGAATGGTTTTGCAAAATTTATCAGGTCGAAAACATTAGCGAAATCATCCATGCCATAATTCGCGGCAAATACTATTTTATTCAGATGCCTGAATTTAGCATCATCTGGAACTGCAATAACGGGACAGATAGATTTCTCGATGATAGCTGAAGTATTGCTACCCATGAAGAAACGCTTGATGTTACTCATGCCACGTGTACCCATTACAAGTAAATCCGTTTTTAACATTTTTTCGGCAGCAAGTATTTCTATATCGGGAAAACCTTCGGTTATATGTGAAGTGATTTTTACTTCGGGAAAGTTCTTCTCATATCTTTTCTTTAGTTCATCCATTGCTTTATGTGCCGATTGCTTAATAGCTTTATCGGGAACAACAACAACAGCCTCGCTGGTAGGAACCGGGATATAATAAGAGTGAATCAGAATTATTCCCGCATTCATTTTCTTATTAATGGCCATGGCATATTGTAATGCGTTTTCTGAGGCTGCGGAAAAATCGGTCGGAATCAGGATTAGTTTCATAGTTTCGGATTGAATAAATTTAAAATTACGCAGTTCTAAAAAACTCAAATATGATATTTATCAAAATTGAAAATGAGGAAAATCACATTAGCGAAATATAGATGTATTTTGGTAAGAGTTAAGGCATAAATTCAGGAATAAATAATTATTGCGATACCCTTCAAGTATGCGTTATGAAACTGCGGGATTTTTTTCGTGCAGTTTAGCGCAGATTCAGGCTGCAAGACCAATGAACGCCCGATATTCCGGAAGAATATTTGGGGAAAATCCGGGCTGATTCTGATGCTAGCGAATTGTGCCCGCGGCATTATCCTTAAATATCAAGTTCAAACTGAATATATGTACCCAGCAGAGTTTTTGCTAAGTTTCAATTACGACGTTCTTGAAATGAGCTATTCATCATTTCAGATAATAGGCTTCTCTCTCTAAATCATCCCTGTGTGAAGGATGAGCAATATCAATCAAAGCTTTGGCTCTTTGTGCCAGGTTCTTCCCATAAAGATTGGCAATTCCATATTCAGTTACGAAATACTGTACATGGGCTCTTGTAGTAACGACTCCTGATCCCTGGCGAAGTGCCGGAACAATTTTAGAAATTCCGCCCTGTGTTTGAGAGGCAATAGCGATGATAGCCTTACCTCCTTCGCTTAATGCAGCGCCACGCATGAAATCCATCTGTCCCCCAACGCCGCTAAAAATTTTGGGTCCAATGGAATCAGCACATATTTGGCCGGTAAGGTCAATTTCGATTGCACTGTTAATAGCAATCACCTTGTCATTTTTCCGTATAACAGAAGTATCATTCACATAGGCCGCATCCAGCATAGCTACCTGAGGATTGTCATGAATAAAATCATAAAGTTTTTTTGTACCCATTGCAAATGTGGAAACGATTTTGCCCGGATGCTTCTTTTTTTGCCTGCCATTTATAATTCCCTTTTCAACCAAGGGAAGAATTGCATCGGTGAACATTTCTGTATGCACTCCTAAATCCTTATGACTTCCGAGAAAATTGCAAACTGCACCCGGAATTCCCCCGATGCCAAATTGCATTGTCGCCCCATCTTCAATCAGCGAAGCGACGTTCCGGCCTATAGCTGATTCAATTTCAGTGGGAGCCGGAATTTCAATTTCGAAAAGAGGAGAATCTGTCAGGACCGCTGAATGAAACCTGCTGATATGAATGAGACCGTCTCCTAATGACCTTGGCATTTGAGGATTGACAAGGGCTATTACCTTGCCGGCAACATCTGTAGCGGCTTTTGCAATATCAACAGAAACCCCAAGTGAGCAGAAACCATGATTATCAGGAGGAGAAACCTGAACCAAAGCCGTATCTAAAGGCATAATTCCACGACGAAATAGAGGAGGAATTTCGCTTAAGAAGATTGGAATGTATTGAACATTGGTCTGGCCCATAGCGCTTCGCATATTCTTGCCAACAAAAAAGCAGTTAATGTTAAACGTTTGCGAATATTCCTTTTGAGCATAAGGAGCATCACCTTCGGTGTGTATGTGAACGATTTCAATGTTTCTTAGTTCGGCATGTCTCCTCACTAATGCATCAATAAGTTTTGACGGAGTGGCTGCTCCGCCATGAACGAAAATTCTTTCCCCATTCTGTACAGATTTCAACGCCTCATCTGCCGGCACGTATTTCAAATTATTATTCAATGGACTGTATTTAGATTTTGTTACTATGCTTTGGTTGTTGATGACAAATATCACCATTATCAATTACACATTTGATAAAACAATGACAATATTTTTGGGACATCAGCGATATTTATGAGAAAAGTCATTTAGCAAAAAGTCGGTCTGCAATATCTTTACAACATGGAAAAAAACACTCTTTCCAGCACACATATTAAAAACAGAAAGTCGGTCATATACTCATGCCAGTTTTACAAATAAATAGCGATAGTACAATAAATGAATTTCAAAGAAGCTTTAGCGGAATGTTTCCATTTTTAAAAATTGAATTTTTCAAGGTTTTAAAATCAACTACAAAACGCAAAGAAAAACTTGAATCCAGAAATGTGAAGGTCATTGACATTTCGAAATCAAAAAAGTTTGGCAAAATTATTTTCAAAAGTGACATGACAGTTGTTCAGATTGAAAATTTCCTTTGGAATGAATACGGATTAATCATTCAGATTTTTCGCAAATCGGGATCGATCTGGCTGGAAACAAGCGAAACAGGTAACTGGTCACTTGAAAGACAAAATAGCGAGGCTAAAAGTCTTGAGGAACAATTGAAATTTAAAGACTAATTCCATTTAAGCCCCATTCTTTAATTTTTCATTTCTCTCAATCGCTTATCATTGATCAGAAAGATTTTACCTTCCTTGACTTCTACCAGTTTTTCATCTTTAAAATCGCTAATAGTACGAATTAAAGATTCTGTAGAAGTGCCAACGATATTAGCAAGGTCTTCTCGGGAAAATGAAATACTAAATGGCTGAGGTCCTTCGTATTTTGTTTGCAACTGAATGAGAGCCTCTGCTACGCGCTTACGAACAGAACTGTATGCCAGTTCAAGAAGTTTTTCCTGATGTTCGCTTACATTCCTTGTAAGTATTTGTAAAAATTTTTGCGCGACCTCGCGATTATTATAGATCAATTTGAAAAAATCTTCACTCGGAATGAAAGTAATTTCAGAATCCTCAAGAGCTTGTGCAGTTTCGCGATAATCATCATTAGCCAATAATGCAGTGTATCCGAAAAAGTCCCCTTCATTGAGCAGACTTATAATTAATTCCTTTCCTACTTCATGGATCTTGAAGAGTTTAAGTTTTCCTTTATTAATATAATACATTCCTCTTGGAAGATCTCCCTCACGATAAATGTTTTCTTTCTTTTTATATGTACTTAATTTTTTACCCTCCAGAAATTTCTGAACGGCATCTTTTCCCGCCACATCACCAATAAATGATTCAAGTCCTTCGATGTTTCGTTGATATTCCTTTTTAATTGAATCTGCTTTTTTCAGCCGGCTTTCAATAGCATTTAACAATTCAATTTTGTCAAATGGTTTTGTGATGTAATCATCCGCCCCCATTTCCATTCCTTTCCTGATTTCACCGCGTTCTGTTTTTGCCGTAAGAAATATGAAGGGAATATTCGCTGTTTCCTCATTTTTACTCAACAAATGCAAAACTCCATAACCATCCAGCACCGGCATCATTATATCACAAATGATCAAATCGGGTTTTTTGTTATTGACAGATTCAATTCCCTTTTTTCCATCTGCCGCAGTTGATACATCGAAACCGGCCAGTTCTAAAATTTCGGCGGTGTTTTCTCTTACTTCTTTGTTGTCTTCAATCAGCAATAATTTTTTCATGTTTTTTAATTATTTGGGAAACTTATAGTAAATGTGGTACCTTTTTCTAATTCGCTTTGCACTTCTATATAACCATTCAGAAGCTCAATGTATTTTGAAACAATGTTAAGTCCGAGTCCGGTACCCTGTATATTCGTTGCATTACTTCCCCTGAAAAACCGTTGAAATAAATGCTCCTGATCTTCCTTGCTGATACCCATGCCTTCGTCTTTAACTTCAATTTTAACAGAGTTCTGGTCAGCAGCAGTATTTAACCAAACTGACTTATCATCGGATGAAAATTTAATCGCATTTGAAACTAAATTTATCAAAATATTTTTAATGAGTTTCGGATCGAGATTTACAATTTCCTTTCCCTTGTGATTTACAATAATTTTCTGCCCATTTTTACACAAACCCTTTATTTCATTTTCAATTTCAGCGACAAGCTCGGGCAGATTGAATTCCTTTCTGACAGCACTAACCTTACCCTCTTCAATTTTGCTAAGTGATAAGAAGTCGCCCAGAATGTTATTCAGGTTATTTACTGCCGACTTAATGCGATCGACATGCTTAACCCGTTTTTCCTGCTGGACGGTTTCGGGATACTCTGTAATCAGAGAAGCCGACGTAAGGATTGTTGTTAACGGTGTGCGAAACTCATGCGAAGCCATTGACAAGAACCGTGATTTTAGTTCATTTAGTTCTTTTTCTTTTTCCAATGCTTCGGCTAATTCAGCCCTCGATCTTTCAATCTCATTCAATGCCTCTTGTAATATCTTTGTCCGGTCCTGAACCTTTGCTTCCAGTCGTTCATTAATTAGTTTTAACTCTTTCGTCATTGCTTCCAGTTCGATCCGGCTCTTTGCCATCTGCTGTTCTACTAACTTTCTCCTGGAAATATCAATAAGAAATACAATTATCAATTGCTTTGCATCTGATTTATACGGACTAAGGCTCACCTCAACCGGGAATTCTGTTCCATCTTTTCTCATGGCATACAGGTCCATTCCTATTCCCATCGACCTGCTGTGCGGATTCGAATTATATCCTTCCCTGTTTTGAACATGAGTTTTCCGGAACCTTTCCGGCATCAAAAATTCGATTGATTTGCCATGAATTTCCTCATGACTATATCCAAAAAGTTTGATTGTAGCGGAATTGACAAGCATAATACTGCCATCCCCCTCTGTTACAATGATACTTTCGGTGACATGATCAAATAACTCCTGTAAAAGTGTATCTCTTTGCATAAATTAATTCAGGCAAAAGTGGAAAAAAATATCCACTATTGGCGAAGTTCCTTCAAGCATCATATGTTCTATATGATTTTCATCATATATCTGTGTGATACTGGACTATAGTTTTGTAAAAATGAAGGAATTAATCGAAAAGTACAGTCAGGCCGGGCCCCGCTATACCAGCTACCCTCCCGTTCCCTTTTGGAAAAACAGCCTGACCGATGTGCAATGGAGAGATAGCCTGTCTGCCGGTTTAAGACAGAAAAGAGATAATTTAATCAGCCTGTACATCCATCTTCCCTTCTGCGAAAGCCTTTGTACCTATTGCGGTTGCAATACCCGAATCACCACAAATCATTCTGTCGAATCTCCTTATCTGGAGGCAGTTTTGAAAGAATGGGATTTGTATCGTGAATTGCTTCCGTCAAATACAAAAATCAGTGAAATACATCTTGGAGGCGGAACTCCGACATTTTTCAGCGCCTCAAATCTCCGGTATCTGATTGCTAATATCCTGAAGAGTTTTCCTGTTTCGGAAAGACCCGAATTCAGTATTGAAGGTCATCCTAATTCGACTTCGGAAGAACAATTGAATACACTTTCCTCACTCGGATTCAAACGCATAAGTTATGGCATTCAGGATTTCGATCCTGTTGTTCAAAAAGCCATTCACAGGTTTCAGTCATTTGATCAGGTGAAAAAGGTAACACTGCTGTCGCGTGAATGCGGATTTCAATCAGTCAACTATGATTTAATTTATGGTTTGCCATTTCAGACAGTTGATTCGATTAGAAATACATTTGAAAAAGTACTGGAATTACGACCTGACCGGATTGCCTATTATGGATATGCGCATGTTCCGTGGGTAAAGCCCGGTCAGAGAAGCTACTCCGACGATGATCTGCCAAAACCCGAAGACCGCCTGGCGATGTATGAGACCGGAAGAATTATTTTAGAAAATGCAGGTTATTTTGAAATTGGCATGGATCACTTTGCATTAAAAACCGATTCGCTTTACAATTCTTTAAAAACCGGAAAGTTGAACCGGAATTTTATGGGATATACTGATTCTGCTTCAGAGTGTATTATTGCCCTGGGAGTATCTTCAATTAGTGATAGCGGAGATTCTTATGCCCAAAATGTTAAGACTGTTGAGGAATATTATGCATTGATTAATGAAAATAAATTACCCGTTTTCCGTGGACATGTTTTATCAGATGAAGAGAAACGTGTGGGGAATCATATCAAACAGCTGATGTGCAACTTCAAGACAACATTCAATGAGGAAGATGCATTTTTATTTGAAGACAGTTTGCCAAAACTTCTGGATATGGAAAAAGACGGAATACTTTGGCTTGAAGACAATAGCATTTTTGTAACTGATAAAGGAAGAAGATTTGTGCGGAATATTTGTATGGCATTGGATCCGTTGTTGAAGGAAACGAAGGCCGGTGTTTTTAGTGCTACTGTTTGATTGAAAAACGGATTTCTAAAACTTCCTTCATTATACGATTACAAATCAAGAATTGGAAAAAGAGATGTATGTTTTTAATGTAAAGAATGGCAATAATAAATCGAGTGTAAATTGATTGCTTTATAACTCAAGATTAATTCGAACCCTACAACCACCTTTTCGAAAAAAGTAAATTTATCTGAAAATATTCTAATAAAGTAAATTCCAGGTTTTATGTATTAAATACTAGTCGAAGAAACTTTTCTAAATAATTATGCGCCAAAACAAAAAATACTTTCTCATAATTACATCTTTAATTTGCTAATTCCGTTTAGATCTCAATTTTTAATAATCTTCTTCACGCAAATTTCCATTTCACCTTTAGCCTGTAAATAATATATTCCGTTACTAAGATGTGATATACTTAATTCATAAACGCTGCTATTATCATCATCTGAAATTAGTTCATTGCCATAAATATCAAATAATTTCACATTCCTGATTATTTTTTTACTACGAACATAAATTTTCTCATTTGATGGATTAGGAAAAATTGAAATCGTTAAGTCAAAATCATTTTCCTTTATGGAAAGTGGGCCTATGTATTTTGCAACATGCTTCACAGGTTGACCATTAATTTCATTAAACCACCCACCAATATATAATTCATTATTAAGCACAGCAACATTTCGTATGTAATTATCGAAGGTATGAGAGGTTACGGATTGCCATTGAAATCCATTCCATCTTGCAATAGATTTAATTGGAAAACCTCCGATTTCATCAAAATTTCCAACCACAATTAGTTCATTGTTAAAAATAGCCATATCTGAAATGCCATAGTCAGCACCACCTAAACTATGGAAATTAGTTCCATCATACTTAATAATATTGTTACCAGAAGTTGAATAAAATTCACCACCAATATACATTTCATTATTATAATTCATCATTTTCGCAATGTAAATTCCGCCTGGAGCAATTGGAAATGTATCAACCTGAAGAAAATGATTCCCAGATAACAAACAAAAATCGAATATTGGACTTAAAGAATCATTAAAATTACCACCTAGATAGATTAAGTTATTAAACTCATGTATTGAATACAAATAATCATTTTGATAATTTGATAATTGATATGGATGCCAGTTTATACCATCCCATTTGGCTAATAAATTAGCTGGCATATTATTAGCATTGCGAAATGGTCCACCAACATACAAGGTGTCATTTATTACAGACAAAGTATTCGCTACTTTATCTATTCCAGACTGAAGAGAATCCCATGAAATTCCATTCCATTTAGCAATGCAATTCAATTGAAGACTATTGTTATCAAAAAAATCACCTGAGCTAGATGCAATTATATCATTTCGATATTTCGTAATTGAATATATTGCATGGGATGCAGTACCATTTCCCATTTTAGACCATTGAAACCCATCCCACATAGCGATACCCTTTGCACTATCATTGCCTGCCTTCACAAAACCACCACCTACGTACAATTTTTGATTATTAGTGTCAGCATAAAAGCAAAAAACCCCAGCTACAGGACCATGAAGACCTCCTCCAACTTCAACCCAATCCTGACTAAATGAATACGCTGAAGTAAAAAACTGTAAGCTAATAAGATTAAATTTAATTAATGACAAACCTAATACATTTTTCATTATTGACTGGCGATTTATGTGCTAAATTAATTTCCAACTGATCAAATTTATCCACTGCTCCTGCTAATATTGTCTCTCCAAGTGAATTGAAGATTTTCCAATTTACTTTCCTATTGAAATTTATTTCGCGTGTAACTTTAAATTTTCCATAAGTCGGATTTGGATAAATTTGAAAAGGTGTTGCATTTTCAATCTCCTCAACTCCAATTGGAGAACTACAGCTATCAACAAAATTACCAGCATTCCACTTTGCAATATAATTTACTGTATCAATTTTCCATTCGCCTTAGATAAATTATTCGCTCTTAATAATTTTGAAAGACAACTCATGCTGCTCGGTAATTATTGATAAAAAATAAACTCCATTTGGAAATTCAGAAATATTTCCGTTCATTCGTGATGAACCAGATAAGCTTTTATATTCTTTAACAACATTTCCATATAAATCTCTAATTATTATCTCTAGATAGTTACTGTAATAATTTCCAAGATCAACTATAAAAAATCCATTAGTTGGATTGGGAAAAAAGAAAAATGATCTTTTGTCTTTAAAATCAAATGTGCCACTACTTTGCTGGCAACTATCAACAAAATTTCCAATATATGTTTTTGCCATATATCGGCAACTCAATGAATCAATTGTTGTAAACGCACCTCCAACAAATAGAGAATCGTGATAAAATGTTATAGACCAAATTTCCCTATCAAATGTACTTCCTAAGCTACACCACCTAAAACCATCCCATTTAGCAATGTTTTTTGCGGGTAAGCCACCTGCAAAATCAAATTCTCCTACAATATATAACTCATTGTTGTATACTTTCATATCGTAAACACCGGCTGTATAGTTACTGTTTATCATAGTTACTCCACCGTTTAAATTTTCCCATGATGATCCGTTCCATTTCGCAATGCTATTTCCAGGTGCGAAAGAATCTAAGTTAGGATTAAAGCCGCCAGCAATGTAAAGATCATTCTTATATATGCACATAGTTTGGATTGAGTGATTGTTATTTGAAAAAGCGTTTGGTACTTTTTCCCAACAGCCATTGCGCCAGACAGAGAAATATTGCTTATTTCCTGTGCTGTCAATTAAAAAATTCTGCGCATAGATTTCTCCATTATATTTAATGAGAGGATGAAGTAATAAATTAATATCTGTAAAAAGTGAGCAATGAAATTCTGTATCCCAATTGACACCATCATATTTCACTATGCCGTGAACACTTAAATTCATAATACTGTCAATATCACCGTAAATATATAGAACAGAATCAATAATATTCATGGAATTAAGCAATGTGGGAGAATTATGGCGATAAAAATTTTGTCCAAGATCGATCCATGTTGACCCAGTCCATTTTGAAATGTGATGAATATTTTGGCATCCAACTGAATCCTCATAAAACACGGCATACAGTTCATTATGAAATTTTTCAAATTGGAGAACGCCGCCGCAAGATAAAGATGTACACCCACCTAAACCGCAACCTAAATTCGAAACCTGATATCCATCCCATTGAGCGACACCGGCATGCTTAGTAGTTCCATAATATTTAAAATTACCTCCAATGTATAGTTTGTCAGCCACAGAATCTGCAAACAAGGTCATTACTGGTTTGTTAAAAGTACTATCGTGAATTTGTTGCCACTGGATTTGGCTAAGACATGCATTACTTAGAAATACCAGAGGTAGGAAAAGTCTAATTTTCACACTTTATAAATTTAGTCGCTTTGAGCGCGTTCGTGCCATCAATGCTTAACATATATATTCCATTTTTGAAACTTTTAGTATCAATTTTAATCTCATTATTTCCAATAAGAACTTGCCGTTGGATTTCATTGCATAATTTACCCATAACATCGTAAATTCTTAATTGAGCTTGAAATTTCTTATTTGAATAAAACTCGACTGCAACTTCATCCGAGGCTGGGGTTGGGTAAACCTTCAGATTAACAATTTCCTTCTGAATTTCATTTACGTTTATCAATCCACTAATATTAAATTGCGCAATAAAACCATCTTGCATCCCGCCTATCGAATCACTACAGCAAGTGTGTACAGGAAAGTTCCTATAGAGCGGGAATCCAAAGGATGAAGATGTTTCACCGGCAATATATAAAAAGCCAGAATTATTAGCTGCGACACCGTAGCAGGCATCATTCACAGCGCCGCCGTAGTAAGTACACCATATCGGATTGTCGGTCGCTTCAGCAAAACACATTATATATCCGTCCGCATCTGTTCCTCCGAATATTGTATCGCTATTGTTCGCCTGATAATATTGAAGGCCATAATCAAGAGTATATATCGTAGTTGCTCCATTTGTTGCAGGGCTGCTTGAAGAGCCTACTAAATAAATATTGTTTCGGTAATCAACGGCTAATCTTGGCACTGCACCTTCATTTCCAAAACCTCCGAGAAACGTAGACCATTTCAGTACACCATCATTTGAAAATCGAGAAATGAAATTATCCGAATCCCAAGAGTGTAACCCTCCATTTGCAGATTGAGTGTATGCGAATCCATTATGGCAAATAGGGAAACGAGTATTTGTTGGTATTTGACAAAGTGGGTTACCAGCATATCGCTCAGTAGTCCATCCCGCTATATAAACATCACCATTTGAATTCGTGACAATGGAACTGCAGTCATCGTAGCCTAAACTTCCAAAAAACGTTGACCACTTTAAAACTAAATTACTATCAAGTTTTATTATAACACCATCCGGATTGATATTGGTTCCATTCAATCCATTCTTTTGGGTAGTAAAAAATGTGTTCGGGTTTCCCATTGTGTCGCAGAGCGGAAAGAAGCCTTCGCAATCGCTGTTTGCATCTCCATCACAAAACTGACTGCAAGAATCTTGCATATCTGATTCAGTTACCCCACAAATAAATATATTTCCGAATATGTCAACAGTAACGTCTTCTAAATTGTCATTACCTTGTCCACCAAAAAAAGTACTGTAGTTCATTACCCCATTGTGATTAAATCGGGTAATTACTCCATTATCGTTGACTTGAAGACCTTGTTGAGAATTTCGACTAGGTAGCCATTGAAAGTAGGCTGCTCCTCCCGGATCACAAAGTGGATAAAAAGCTCGTGTGCCAGATGGCTGTGGAGAACATGTTGGTGCACCATTTGGATCGTCACTTAAATCAGTACCAACAACGATTAGATTGTGGTTTTGGTCAATAGCACATGCATTGTAAAAAGTCCAGTCCCCACCGACAGTTGTTGCCCAAATTGGTGTTCCGTTATTAGCATTCAATTCAAGGATCATTCCCTGTACACCAAATTTTAGCTTTTGCAAATAACAATCTGTATCCGCGGTGGCTACTTGCGGAAAGCTATCTGCTAGTGCACTTCCAACTATATACAGCCTCTTATCACTTCCTTCTTTATCGAATGCAATATCCCAACCTAAGTCGTTACCGTTACTTCCATAAAAGGTCCACCATATTAAATCTCCACCGTCTTGGAATTTAGCTATAAATATATCATTCATTCCTGCATTGCTAGATTGGAGTGGGGTGCCTCCAACCAAAGTCGGAAAAGTCAATGATTGCGAATATCCTGTTAAGCATGATTGTCCCATGTCATCTATACATACAGATGTTGCAACATCGCTCAATGAACTTCCAACATATGTAGACCAACGGGG
>CAZAON010000086.1:0-10081 GCA_964486655.1 uncultured Flavobacteriales bacterium | reverse complement strand
GGATGAAGACGATCTTGTAACCGGAACAGTATTAAACGGATTCGATACAGATCCTGATTTTACTTCGCTCTCGGTCGATACAATTCCGGTTTCCGGTCCATCAAACGGTACTATACTTCTGAGTTCAAATGGATCGTATGTATATATTCCTGATCCTAACTTCAACGGAACAGATGTAATTATCATCAGCATATGCGACAGTGGTATTCCGTTGCCGGGATTATGTACAAACGACACACTCACAATAACGGTACATCCTATTAATGATGCTCCGATTACTGAAAATGAAAATATCAATACCAATGAAGATACTCCTGCAAACGGTACTATAATTACTGCCGGCGACTTTGATATTGATACGACCGCGTTGACCGTAAATACAACTCCGGTATCCGGACCATCGCATGGTATTTTCATAATCGATGCGGCCGGAAACTACACCTATACTCCGGATACAAATTATAACGGAACCGACATGATCGTTCTGAGTGTGTGTGATGCCGGAACTCCTGCTCCGCCACTTTGTACGAATGATACCATATTCATAACGGTCGATCCGGTAAACGACGCAGTGATAGTTGCAAATGACGCGATCAGTACTAATGAAGATAATGCGGTTAGCGGTACGATACTGAATGGTTCCGATTTCGATCCGGATACGACAACATTAACAGTGAATACTACTCCACTGTCTGGTCCGAATAACGGTAACATCACCGTGAATGCAAACGGAACATACACTTACACACCTGATCCGGATTTCAATGGTGTTGATACGGTAATATTGATAGTCTGCGACGGCGGAACACCATTACCTGCGACATGTGCAAATGACACATTGATAATTACAGTTAATCCGGTTAATGACACTCCGGTTATCAGCAACGACGTTATCATAACAAATGAAGATACATCTGTAAGCGGTAACGTTATTACGGCCGGAGATATGGATCCTGATTCTACAACATTGACTGCACAAACAACTGCAGTATCAGGACCATTCCACGGAATAATCACGATTGCAAGCGATGGATCGTATACCTATACACCAGATCCTGACTTTAACGGAACGGATACGGTGGTAATCGCAATTTGTGATGGCGGAACTCCACTTCCGGTAATTTGTGTCAATGATACTTTGATCATTACTGTCATTCCTGTGAACGACAATCCGGTCGCAGTAAACGATAATACAGATGTTTGTGCAGGTTCTCCTGTTCAAATTTCGGTACTTGCGAATGACAGTGACATAGATCTTGATGCACTTACAATAACATCGGTTATCCAGCCTTCCAATGGTACTGCGATAACAAATGGTGTAACAGTAACCTACACACCTGCAAACGGCTTCATAGGCTTGGATTCACTTATCTACAATGTATGTGACAACGGTACTCCAACGCTTTGCGCAAGTGCCACAGTGTATATTGATGTTCACGGAATAACCTCTACCGGCATTACGGCAACGGATGCATTGTGCCATGGAGACAGTACCGGAACAGTTACAACAAACCCGGTTGGCAGCGGACCATTCACTTACTCCTGGAATACCGGCGCGGTAACACAGAATTTACCTGCGGTATCAGCAGGAATTTATACTGTTGTAATTACAGATTCACTGGGATGTACAACATCAGCATCAGCGACGGTTAACGAGCCGGCATTTGCACTCTCAGTGAATGCCACTCCGACTAATGCGGGATGCTTCGGAGCAAGTACGGGTTCTATTTCGCTTAATGCAAACGGAGGCACTGCACCATACACGTACTTGTGGAGCACAAATGATACAACACAAAATCTTTCAAATATTCCGGCCAATACATATTCTGTTACAGTAACAGATTCAAATGGCTGTACATTCAGTACTTCAGTTACAGTGGGGCAACCATCTGCTCCGATATCAATAACCGGAGTTACGACACCTGCAAATTGCCTGAATGGAACAAACGGCTCTATTGACATTACAGTAAATGGTGGCACTGCGAACTACTCATTCAATTGGTCGAATTCAGATGTAACCGAAGACATCAGTGATGTGGCAGGAAGCTATACGGTAATTGTAACCGATGCCAACAGTTGTGTTGATTCAGCATCATTCACGATTACAGACGCTTCAACACTTGTTATCACTAATTCAGGCTCTGCGAATATATGTGTGGGTGACAGTACCATACTTTCAACACCGGTTGCAGGAAGTTCATACCAGTGGTTCCTTGATGGCAATGCCATAAGCGGGGCGACAAACAGTACTTATGCTGCCACATTGCCGGGTACCTATACACTCGATCAAACCAATGCATGCGGTTCATTTACTTCGAATGGAATTGTGGTAACAACAACTCCGCTTCCGGTAGTAAATGTAAGCGGGAATACATTGATATGCCAGGGCTCGGCAACCCAGCTTACCGCAAGCGGAGCGACTACCTACCAATGGTCACCGGCAGCTGATCTTGATGATGCTACTTCTGCAACACCATTCGCTAATCCGCCTTCAACGACAACCTATACAGTTACGGGAACAACAGGAGGATGCAGCAATACAACAACAGTCTTGATAACTGTGAATGCGGTTCCAGCTCTTGTGGTTACTCAATCTGAACATGACTGCGAAACAGGCGCGCAATTGGATGCAAGCGGAGCGAACGGATATATGTGGTCTCCATCAACCGGACTATCCGCCATAAATATTCCGAATCCTGTCGCGAAACCATTCGAAACAACAACATACACTGTTACAGCTTCATCAAGCAACTCATGTGTTGCAATAGCAACAGTTACGGTTGTTGTGGATTGTCTGGATGATGTAAAAGTTCCAAGCGGATTCTCGCCGGATGGAGACGGAGTCAACGACCAGTTTGTAATTATAGGTCTTGACTTCTTCGATACGAATAATCTTCAGGTATTCAATCGCTGGGGAAATACTGTATTCTCAATGGAAAATTACGATAACTCCTGGGATGGAACTGTAAAAACTAACAGCTACACGTTAGGTGACGGAAAAGTGCAGGCAGGAACATATTTCTACATTCTCCAACTGGGATCCTCTCATTCCAAAACAGGATATATCATAATTAAATACTAAGAAAGATTAATTGCATCGATATGAAAATTATAAAAATGTCTAAACGGATAAGGCTGTTTCTGCCTGCACTCATTTTGGTGCTGGTATCCCTCTCAGCATCCGCGCAGCATGAACCGATGTTTACCCAATATATGTTCAATGAAACTTTCATCAATCCTGCCTATGCGGGATCACATGAAGGTCCTGCCATTACCGGACTTTACCGTGATCAATGGGTGGGCATTCCCGGCAGTCCGAAAACACAGACAGTAAGTTTTCACTCCCCGGTTATGAAGAAAAAACTGGGTCTCGGCCTTTCGATGATGAATGAATCTATCGGTGTTTCAGACCAGTTTATGCTTAATGTAGATTTCGCATATAGAATCCTTATGCCGAATTCTGTTCTGTCATTCGGAGCAAAAGGCGGATTTGTAAATGATCAGGAAAATCTGACTAAAGTAGAAACAACTGTGGGTGGAGATAATCAATTCTCAGCCGACATAAAAAAATACTTTATGCCGAATGCCGGCTTTGGAATTTACTACTACTACAAGAAGAAGTTCTATGCTGGATTTTCAATTCCACGACTATTAGAAAACAAAATTGATCCTTCTCAATCTCATAGTGTGGATGTGAATGTTGGAAATCCTCAAATATGGCATTACTATTTTGCAACAGGCTATGTATGCCAGATGGCGCAGAATGTAAAATTCAAACCATCCATAATGGTTAAAGCAGTTGCTAATGCGCCTGTCGAAATTGATGGAAACGTAAATTTCCTTTTCAATGAGTTTTTATGGCTTGGCGCCGCATACAGAACCGGTGACGCAGTTGCCGCCATGATCGGATTCCAAATCTCAAAACAACTCAGAGTCAGCTACTCTTATGACTACTCTATCTCGAATCTTCAAAGATATAACTCGGGCTCACATGAGATAAGCTTTGGATACGACTTCAATTCACTTAAACATCGTGTTGTATCTCCTCGATATTTCTAAATACCAATGACAATAAAAGCGGCGAAAAAATGAATTCACTCAAAAGCATTCTGTTAGTTCTCCTAGGCGGATTACTTGCCTTGCAGACTTCGGCTCAATTTTCACGTGGCGAAAAAAAATTCAACAGCTTCCAGTATGCTGATGCAATACCTTTATTCAGGGAAGCAATAGCGAAAGACAGTTCGAATATAATGGCCTGGAACAGACTAGGTGATTGTTACAGATTAACAAACCAGATTGACAAAGCTGAAATCTGCTACTCAAAAATTGCCGGTCGTCCGGACGCTCCTCTCATATCCAAATTTTACTATGCACAGATGCTGCATACAAATGGAAAACACGTACGCGCAAAATTCTGGTTCAAGGAGTTCTTACTTGATGATCCGAACGACCAGCGCTCCAAAGATTTCATTGCTGCAATCGATAATTGGATGTTATTTGTAGCCGACAGTAACAGGTATGCGGTAAGTAAGATCAATATAAATTCAGATGATGCAGACTTTGGCGCAATACCTTATAAAGACGGAATTATATTCACATCATCCCGTCTTACTAAAAAATCCGAAACAAAAAGAGACAGCTGGACAGGAAATCGATTTACGTCAATGTATTATGCAAAGGGATCTGACGGAATGTTTAATGAGCCAGAAATTTTTGCTAAATCAATTCAAAAAGAATTTAACAACGGACCGATCTGCTTTAACAGCAATGAAACAGAAATGTATTTCACCAGAAATAACATCGAAGTATATACAGACGGAAATACACAAATTGATAAATTAAAAATATTCAGTATAGTACTTGAAAACGGAAACTTCGGGAAGGCAAAAGCATTTCCATACAACAACGACAGCTACTCCTGCGCCCATCCGGTCTTAAGTCCGGATGAAACCAAACTCTATTTCTCATCCGACATGCCAGGTGGTTACGGAGGAATGGATCTTTGGGTCTGCGAAAAAGTAACTGAAGGATGGGGAGCGCCGCAGAATCTGGGTCCGGTGATAAATACAAAAAGTAATGAGATTTTCCCGACGTTTAATAATGACGGTAGATTATATTTCTCTTCAAATGGGCTTGCAGGATTAGGCGGACTGGATATTTTCTCAACCACTTATGAGGATGGCACTTACACTACTCCTGTAAATCAAGGGGCTCCAATCAATAGTTCAGACGACGATTTCTCATTTTACTATGACATAAAAAAACGTTCAGGTTATTTCAGTTCAAACAGAGGTCACAGGGGTGACAATGACGATATCTATGCATACAAGTCGAACGAAAAGTTTTTATCAGGACAAATATTCGACAAATTGTCAAATCAGCCCTTGTCATTTGCACTGGTACGTCTGATGGATGGAAATCGTGAATTTACAAAAGTTACCACTGATGGTGAAGGAAAATTCAGCACCTGGGTAATTCCGGGTAAAGATTATGCCGTTATCGCAGAAAACTCAAAGCACAAAAACGATACGAGTTATGTGCATGTTGACATGAACAGCAACGGTGAGCCGCTTACCCTTACCATGACACTTAACAACCTGCTCGAGAAGAACGATATGTTTGTTATGAAAAACATTCTATACGATTTCAACAAATATGATATCCGCGCCGATGCAGCCCGCGAACTTGACAGGGTAATTACAGTACTTAAAGAAAACCCGGATGTCAGAATTGAGCTGAGTTCGCATACAGATTGCAGAGCAGATGATAATTACAATTTGGTTCTTTCTGAAAAACGTGCAAAAGCTGCTGTTAAATATCTTGTCATGAATGGAATTAGTAAAAAGAGATTAGTTGCAAAAGGATTTGGTAAAAGTAAGCTGTTAGTGAATTGTGATTGCGGAAACACTGGCGGATCAAGCTGCAGTGAAGAGGATCATCAGGCTAACCGTCGTACTGAAATCAAAGTTATCGAGTAATACTTTTAACTTAATATACCACAGCCGGCAGTTCACGTTGCGTGCCGGTTGTGTCCCATGGTAGAACGCCAATAATTCTAAAAAGAATTATAAGCCAACAACGTGAGCATGAAACACAACAAGCCCCGGAGTTAACAACCGGGGCTTTTCTTTTATTTAAGAAATTAAATCGCCCTGACTCTATCACGAAACTCGACCGGAGTCAGTCGAACGTGTTTTTTGAAAAATCGAGTAAAGTAAGCAGGGTCCTCGTAGTTTAGTTTATTTGAAATTTCCTTTATGCTTAAAGCGGAATGATAAAGCATACGTTTAGCTTCCAGAATCAATCGCTCATATATAATTTCACTGGCACTTTTTCCGCTTTCCCTTTTTACCGTATCATTTAAATGTCCCGGAGAAACATTTAATTTTTTTGCATAATCGGCCACGGAATGTATCGATGAAATTTCCTTGTCAACTAATCTCCTGAAATTGTGATACAGGTTATTCGAAGATGAATTTTGCTTAACGGATTTTTCCTTTTCGAATACTTTCAAAACCTCGATCACCAAAAGCATCAAATATGCACTCAGACTATATTGAGAAAAATTATGATTGTTACTGTATTCTGAAATCAGGTTGGAAAGACTTTTAGCAACATGCTTAGACTGCTCTCTGCTTAAGACAGCTACGGGTGAAATGGCTGATGAAGGCATTAACAATTCCTTTCCGGAAAATGCCGTGGTCAAAAATGCCTCTTCCTTAAATGCAATCACATGACCCGTAACATTTTTATTCCTTCTCAATAAATGCACCTGCCCCGGAGAAATAAAATGGATTGAATTCTTAATAACCGGATAAGAGATAAAATCAATTTCATGAGTCCCTCCCGACTTTTCAAAATATAACATTTCAAAATAATCATGCCTGTGGGCATGCGTTGAATCATAGCTGTTATAAGCGACTTCAAGCTTGCTATATTCAACACTTACCTGCGAATCAAGTTTCTTTAGAAAATCATAAGTTGGCAGGGAGCGGGATTTGAGAGATTTTGACACAGGTGCTGATGGATATTAGATGTTAGCTGTTAGGTTTTTGAAGATTAGAATTGGAGAATGTGATTTAGGATTTAAATATAAGATTTTATATTCAAGATTAATGAATCGAAATCGTTGTCCCGGGATAATTTATGTGGGTTAAACTTGCACCGGAATAGTTCTCTTCGGGCCTCAGGTGCATATCCGTGAGGTTAAGAATAATGGACACATTCAGAGTCACTCCTCTGCGCCTTTGCGCCATTGCGAGAGATATTTCCTCGTAGTTGCAGTTTAGAAAACATACACATTTTGTTTTAAAATACTAATTTCTCGCAGAAGCACAGAGACGTAGTTAGACCTTCCGGAAATTTGATTATCAACTATTTTAGTTTTATCAATTGGATCAATGAAATAGAGGCAAATGAAATCTATTTTAATTCCTGTGCCTTTGAATAAAAATAATTCGACTTATCAATTTCATTTTTATTCCTGTAAACGATACCTAAAATGTAATAAGGCAGATAAAAATCCGGATTAAGTTCTATTGATTTCCTCAGGTAAACAACCGCCGAATCATAGTAAAGCATAGAAATTTCATAATTCGTTTTCAACAAATTGTCGTCCTTTTGTTGCTGAGCCCTTTGTGCGGATTCAAGCCATTCCTGTCCGATTCGCGAGTAGCCCGTACCCAGGTTTGTCAGGGCATCAGCATATAAAGAATCATATTTCACAGCTAAAGCGAAATGCTCTTTTGCTTCACGGTACCTGTCGAGTTTAAAAAGTACATCACCGTAATTATTCTGGAAACGCGGATTTTCAGGTGTCAATTCAGATGCAATACGGTAATACTTAAGTGCGCTGTCGGGAATATCCAGATTCATATATATCTGTCCCATGGAATAATATGACTCATCGAAAGAGGGAAGAATCTGAATCGCTTTTCTTAACTTCTCAATTCCTTTGGCTGCATACTCTTCACTTGCTGACTGATCAGTTACTCCCGGCATCAATAATGCATATTGATTTCCCAGGTAATACTGTGCACGTGCGCTGTTCGGCGCCGATGCGGCATCAACGGAATACAATGTCAGTTCATCTTTCCATTCGGCTGAGCGGTTAATGGTTTTCCATGAAAAAGGTAAAACCAAAATCAATGAGGCCAGTATTGGATTTTTATAAGACTGAAAGAAATTTTGAGTCTCATTTCTCTTGCTAAAAATCTGCGTAATAAACGTCGCAAAAAGCAGACAAATTCCAAGCGACGGAGTAAACATCAATCGTTCGCCATAATTCGTTCCAATGAGAATGAAAATGTTTGAGACAACCGATACGGAAATGAAGAAAAATAAAATTGAAAAAGAAACCTGATCATTTCGTCTGAATCGTTTAATGGCAAAAATAATTAGCGCTGCATAAATAATAAACTGCAAAAAGAATTGCCAATCGGTAATTGTTACTGCAGGAAACTGGTTAAACGAGCCGTCTATCATCAATTTAACAGGGAAGAACAGAATTAACAAATAATAACCAAGCAGCATGATTGCAGTGGCTTTTTGGTTTAAGAATCCGTCAATCTGTGTAAGAAAATTCGGACTTCCCTCTGACTGAGGGGGCAAATCGCCGACAATACGATTTCGTATTACAAGGAAAACAATCAGAGGAATTAAGTGATAGGCCGTGAGAATGATATTCTTTCGAACGGTTTGACCGGTAAAAAAATAAACAGTCAGTGGAATTATTGCAATAAAAACGACGGCCGATTCTTTGGAAAGTAAAGCAAGGAAGAATGAACCAATTGAGAAAAAAAGAAAATGCGACTTCTGTTTTTCAAAATAACCATGAATAAAGTAAAGTGATAAGAGTGAAAATATCAATGCCAGGATTTCATCAGCGCTTTTTATATTCGCGACAACTTCGGTATGAATCGGATGTGAGGCAAACAACATCGCGACAATAAACGGAACAAGAGGCTCTCCGAGATATTTATACAGCACAGAATAAATCAGACAACAAAGCAATGCAAACAGAAGAACATTTATAATATGCGCGGCAGAAGGATTGTCGGGCCATATCCCCCACTCTATGGCGAAAAGCGCTTTCGAAAGCGGACGATACAATTCGTCTCCTGAATAATTCAAATCAGCCCTGTAAGGGGTCGCGAAAATTTCGGGCAGGCCGCTAAATCCTTTCTGCGTGATGCTATTGTTATCAATTACATCATGATCGTCCAGCAAATAAGGATAATTAAAGGTGCCAGAGTAAAGTAAAAAAGCGAAGAGAAAAATTATGAGCTGACGCATAACAGAATAAATTTCAGGATTATGAAAAATATGCGTTTAGTTTCACATGCTAATTTCCGGAAGGAAGATAAATGGTGAAACGTGTAAAATCATTTTCCCGGCTTTCGAATTTTATTTCTCCGCCATTCGCCTTAATCATATCGTAACCGGTACTTAAACCAAGTCCGGTATGAAGGCCCGTAGGTTTCGTCGTAAAAAAAGGCTGGAATAATTTATCCTTGTTAGCATCGGGAATTCCAATTCCGTTATCTGTTACGGCGATTACAATATTACCGTTTTCGAGATAAAGATCCAGTTTTACAGATGGCTTATAATTTTCACCTTCATTAGCTTCACGCTGGTTGACGGCATAGAAGGCATTATTGATAATATTGATGAGCACCCTGGACAAGTCCTGCGGAAAGACTGTGATATCGGGAATCTTTTCGGCGAAATTTCTTTCCAGATCGCAATTCAAATTTGGAAAATTTGTCGTGAAACTGTTAAAGGCCAGATGGAGCGCCTGTTCGCATAAAGCCTTGATATCTGTCAGCTGCTTCTCCCCCTTGGATGACTTGGTATGCATGAGCATTCCCTTCACTATCCTGTCTGCCCGTTTGCCATGTTCTTCGATTTTAGCGAGGTTAACTTTGAGGTCAGAGACAATTTCAATTTGTTCTTCCGCATCTTTACTGGCCAGAATTTCGTCGGCCATTTCTTTAGAGATGGAAGAAAAATTATTGATGAAGTTGAGCGGATTCTGAATTTCATGTGCAATGCCGGCAGTAATTTGACCGAGCGATGCCAG
>CAZAON010000085.1:0-1628 GCA_964486655.1 uncultured Flavobacteriales bacterium | reverse complement strand
ACTTTTCATTTCTTGTTTTTTTTAAAATCACAACATAGGTACATAGTTCACCCAGAAGTCGTGAAACTTATAGTTAATACTAAAAATATTATTTTTCCGGCAGTGTGCGGAAATATTCATTCACATATGTTCGCTGCCCTTCTTTAAAAAGATTTACGCAATTAAAATTAATCAGAATACCCTTCGGGACTTTGAGTAGCTTCATATATGTTAATATTTTCGCTTCATGTATGGGTGCAATGGCATCAACTGACTTAAACTCTACAGCTATGTTTTTCTCAACTTGAAGATCACAACGGAGTTCTGTTTCAATCACCATACCTTTATACTCGATTTGTACTAACTGTTCTGATGAGAAATTAATCTGACGCAAGAACAATTCTTGTTTCATACATTTATGATACACGCTTTCGATTAAACCCGGTCCCAATGCTTTATGTACTTCGATTGCTGCTCCGATAATTATGTATGTAAGGTCATTTAATTCTTTTTTAGATACCATTTGGTTGGAATTTGTGTAACATTTATTAAAGATAAATGGAATTACAAAGTTGAGATAGTTAATCCGGATTATTGTCTGATTTATTATGGATTTTTCTTGATGAGTAAAATTTATTTTATGAAGATATACTATATACAATCAGCTATGTGTTCTATGTGCTATGTGGTGTCATGACTTTGCATCAATTTACTTGTGAACCCAACCCCGGATTTAAGTTCAACCGAATTCCCCCATCCACCTTTCTTCTATGTTATCAAACAGCAGTGGTGATTACAAACGGATGGTATTGTAAATGACTACTTGAACGTTAACAACCTCCAAAAGCCGCATTAACAGGCCATTTCAGACCACATGGCTAAATTGTTATTTTATTGTTAATGCTTGATTTGGCTATGGCATCGCCGTATCTTTGCCTCAGTATTTAAAATTTTTATTCATCAATACCAATGAGTTTAGTTAATCTATTAATCCTTTCTATTTGTGCAGTCAGTTTGGGTGTCGTGTTTTATGCCAGCACCAAAGACCAGACAAACAAGGGTGCGAAATAAACTTCCGCATCAAATGAAAATTGCAGTTTGAAATTTCATCTGCATACAGGATCGACACATTTTTTTGAATTTTTCAAAAGTGGCAAAATGCCGCATGGAATTTCTTTGTCATAGAAGGTCATCGTCAAAGCGTACATCCTTCAATGTAATAATGACAATATGATTTCTGAAACAGGCTGGCTTTAGGCCAGATGGGGTCATTAATTTTTAGAATTTTCCGGCATGAAAAAAATACTTTTAACTGCATTGGTCATGCTTCTGTGCAAATTTTCTTTTTGCCAGGCCGGGAACCCACAATACGATAAATTACTGGCTGATTCACTTGGAGCTGATGAATACGGAAAAGATTTGAAATAAAAAACTCCGGAGAATTTCCCCGGAGTTTTTTTGCGTTCGATGAATTGATCAATAAGTTAAGGCAAGAGCCACAGCAGCTGAGGCATTCGGATTTCCGTAGCCATGACTGGAAGTGCTGCTGGTATATTGTGCAGTATTTTTCAAAATGTCATACACCTGCTGGCGGGTTAATGATGGTTTCACTGACCAAACCAAAGCTGCAATACCTGCCATCGTTGCAG
>CAZAON010000084.1:0-6556 GCA_964486655.1 uncultured Flavobacteriales bacterium | reverse complement strand
CTACAGAAGAATCGCCCGACAAATACATCGGTAAGAAGTTATACGCTTACCAGCATGGCGCGATAGAAGAAGTTTTAAAAAGAATCAGTAGTCATACAACAAACTATAATCTGCTTTATCAATTGCCAACAGGTGGCGGTAAAACAGTTATTTTTTCTGAAATAGCGAGAAGGTATATTAAAACTACGGGCAAAAAGGTTCTTATACTTACTCATCGCATTGAATTATGCGGCCAGACACATCAGATGCTTAATGAGTTTGGTGTGGTAAATAAAATTATCAATAGTGAAGTGAAAGAGCTTCCCGTGCCCAATGAATTTATGTGTTTCGTCGCCATGGTGGAAACGCTGAATAACAGGCTGAGGGATAAAATACTTGATCTTGACGATATAGGCCTTATGATAATTGATGAGGCTCATTATAACTCATTCGGGAAACTTTTTAAATTTTATCAGAAGGGAATTGTGCTTGGAGTTACGGCGACTCCCCTTAGTTCAAACATAAATCTTCCCATGAAGGATAATTATGATGAACTTATTGTCGGTGAGTCAATCGAATCACTCATAAAGATGGGTTTTCTTGCCAAGGCTATAACACATAGTTATCATGTAGGACTTACATCTCTAAAGGTTGGTATTAACGGAGATTATACCGTTAGCTCCAGCGAAAGATTGTACAGTAATAATGCCATGCAGGACAAATTACTTGCGGCTTATCAGGAAAGGAGTCTTGGAAAAAAGACGCTCATATTTAATAATGGTATTGAAACGTCTAAACATGTTTATGCAACATTTAAAGCTGCAGGATATGAAATTCGTCATCTAGATAATACAAATACGGCCCGTGAACGTAAAGAGATTCTTCATTGGTTTCGCGAAAAACCGGATGCAATTCTGACATCGGTAAGTATCCTGACAACGGGTTTTGATGAGCCTACCGTAGAGAGCATCATTCTTAACAGGGCAACAAAATCATTGACACTCTATTTTCAGATGATAGGCCGTGGTTCGCGCGTATTGCACAATAAAAAGGAGTTTTCAGTTATTGACCTGGGAAATAACCTCAGCAGATTTGGATATTGGGACGATCCGATAGACTGGATGCATATCTTCCGGTATCCTGAAATTCATTTACAGAATATCAGAAGCGATGAAGAGATCGAGATTGGTTTTAAATATCTTATGCCTGAGGAATTGCGTCAGCGATTCGCAAATTCGGCTGATATAGAATTCGATGTCAGAGCGGTGCATGAAGAAGCTTTGAAAAACCATCACCGCCCGAGAGTAGTAATTGATAAGTCAATCGAGCAGCATGTGAGGATGTGTATTGAAAACAGTAATGACCTCGAAGGGGCAGTTGCTCTTTCCCTTTTGCTGAGGGAAGAAATCGATTACAGGGTTCGCGTCTATACTCGTTGCCTAAGCAAAAGTTCAGAGAGTTATGTAAAATGGTTGCAGGATGAATATAAGAGAAATCTGAAGTCAGCTATTTTTATGAAATTCATTCAGCCTGTGGCCGGTCAGGAAAATTCCGAGACACAAAATGCGGATGATGACGGGGAAGAATTTGAATAATATGGCCGGCCAACTACATATTTGAATTGAATAAGCTGTGAAATTTTAAGAGCAAAAAAAAGCTGTCCCGCCGGACAGCTTTTTTTTATTGTAATTTTTGGTTATCGTGTAATGAAGAATCTGGTAACTGATTTATTGTTGTCGTTTCCAATAACCGCGAAGTAAAGTCCTTCGGCAATTCCTGAAAGATCAATCTTTGTATTCAGATCAGTTACAATTGCGCTGTTTACAATTCTTCCTTTAACATCCATAATAGATATTTCCTGATTTACATATTCTGCAGGAGCCGAAACAAATATATAATCAGAAGCTGGAGCAGGGTAAACTGCTATTTGTTTTCCGTTATGTGATTGTGAAATTCCTAATGTGATGTAATTAAAATCAGTAGAGGTGCCCGAGCAACCATTCTGATCTGTTACACTAATTGTGTAAGTACCATTTTGAGTGGGCACATAAGAACTAATGTTAGCGCCTGAAATCATGTTGCCATTCAAATACCATTGACAAGCCCAGGCTGTACTGCAATATAAAGTATCGACTGCCGAATTAATAATGTTTATTACAGGAGTTGGTGATGCGTTTCCGGTAACGGTTAATGTCTGTGCCTGACTTGATCCGCAGGTATTGTTTGCTGTAACAGTAATGTCACCTGTAGTTGCTCCTGCAGTTGCAGTTATAGTTTCAGTTGTTGATGTTCCGGTCCATCCCGAAGGCAATGTCCATGTATAAGAGGTCGCTCCGGCTACGGGAGCTATTGAATACTGGCTTGAAGAGCCCTGGCAAACATCCGGTGTTCCGGAGATTGTATTCGGTTGAGCCGGGGCAGCACAAGCTTCAGTAACAACCTGTGATGAATTGTATACATAATCGCCATTTTCATTTCCAGTGCCATTCGCTGCAACACCTGAGAAATAGAAAGTAACATTTCCCGATCCAGCGGCAGGCGCTGTCCATTTGAAATTAAAGGCTTTCGAATTAGTTCCAAGTCCGCCGTTCAGCTGATGTGTAACGTTATTTCTGACATTGCCACTTACCGTTATGGTTCTGATTCGTGTTGAGGCCGCATCGGTAATTGTAAAGCTACCGCCATTCGCGCCGGAAGCAAGAAGAGCTTCAACTCCAATACCGAACATCCCAAAGCCTGTTTGAGCAACAGTAATTGTAATATCATACGCTTGTCCCGGAGTATAAGCGAAAGAAGGCATTCCGGCTGCCGTCATTGTTATCGAACCAGGTCCGGCATTAAGGGCATAAGAATTATGACAGCTGTTTACGCATGTAGTTTCCCCGGGTGCATTTGTTTTACCCGCTTTACCGTTGTCACTTAACTGAGAGGAGGTAAATAATACCAATCCTCCTAAAAGAAAGACGCTTAATAATAATTTTTTGATCATGATTGTTTGTAGATTGTGTTGATGCAGAGAGAGTGGTACTATTTATTGTTCATTATATTCTTTAAGAAGGATCTGCTTAATATTTGGTTGGGTTTACCAAAAAATTTTAAAAGCCAAATATTGTTTTTTTTGAATTCAACGTAAATGTAGTGTGAAAGAAAGCCATCACGCAATTTTTTCTTTACGACTTCATTTTTCAATCAGAAATTATTAGTGCTCAAAAGGTGCTCAAACCCCAATAAATACAGGGTTTCCGGGCATTTGAGCCAATTTCAAAGATGGAATTTTGCCCGGCAAAGTTTATTTGCATTTCAAATTTCTTTTAATATAACTTACCAATTAACCCTGATTCAAGAAAAATCAGGAAAATCTTTAAGCCGGTTGCCGCCTGCAAATAAGTTTTATGAGGAGTTTTTATTTGTAATAGCCGGTTATTATAATATTACTTGCGACGGATTTTTTTCACGACCCTGACTTCATCCTGCGATCATTTTATTCGGGCTGATACTTCACAATTTACTCATGGCTTTGCTTACACCTTTGAATGAAAATTAAAAAAATGAAAAAGATAATTTTTTGTTTGGCGCTTTCGGCTTTTGGAACAAGCCTTTTTGCGCAAGTAAGTCAGTCTCCTTCAACGCAGCCTGCGCATACAAAGGACAAGGCTGTAATTTCTCCGGCTCCTCCCGCATCAGCACCGGCACATGCTGAAGGTAAAACCAACAGTAAAAGTTCAGCGAAGCCCGCGCCACCAACTGCGGTTCCGGCATCAACTTCCACTCATCCGCCTGTGAAGAAGGAAGTTTCTGAATCAGGCAAACATCAGAACGATAAAAAGGAAAAGAAAGAAAAGAAGGAGAAGAAATCAAAAAAGCATGATCATAAAGAGCAGGGCGAACACAAGGATCATAGTGAACACAAGGATCACAAAGATGATAAAGTAGTCCCCGGTAATAAGTGATTCTGTCAGATTAACCTGAAAATATCAGTTTCAACAGTTCCATTGTTTTTGTTAGTATTTATTAAGCATCTGATGAGTGTCAGATGCTTTTTTTATGGTTCTAAATCAAACGTAATATGTAAGTCATTCTTTTTATAAATACAAAAGTTGAAATAGAATGTTCAATGAAAGAAAGCTCAATAAATGTCCTGTTAAATATGATTTGCGATTAGCGCTCCCAGTTTCGCATTATTCTTTACCAATTCAATATTAGCTTTAAGACTTTCTCCACCGGTTTTTTCTGAAATGGTTTTCAGTAAAAAAGGAGTAATGTTTTTTCCGGTGATCTTATTTTTATTTGCCAGGTCAAGGGAATCAATTATGAATGTTTCCATTTTGCTAAACGGTATTTCAAGATCTTCGGGAATAGGATTCGCAATTAAACAGGATTGTGAAAGTCCCAGTTCATTGGTTACACGAATGACTGCGCCAATTGATTCCGGCGTATTTATCCGGATCGGCGAGCGAAATCCGCTCTGCCTTGAATAAAAACTTGGGAACTCATCTGAGCCAAAGGTTATTACAGGAACTCCTTTTGTCTCCAGGTATTCCAGAGTTAATCCGATATCAAGTATTGATTTTACTCCGGCAGAAACAATTGCCACAGGAGTATGAGCCATTTCTTCGAGGTCGGCAGAAATGTCCATTGTTGAGGTGCCTTCACGATGCACGCCTCCGATTCCGCCCGTAACAAAAATTTTAATTCCCGCCCAATGAGCAATTCGCATTGTTGCAGCCACTGTTGTTGCGCCGGGAATTTTATTGCTAATGACATAAGCCATGTCGCGGATACTTACTTTCCATACATCTTTTTGATTGCCGAGATCTTCAAGTTGACCTGCATCTAATCCAACGCATATTTTCCCGTTAAGTATTGCGATCGTTGCGGGGATGGCTCCGTTTGAGCGGATAATTTTTTCAACTTCAATTGCGGTCTGTACATTCATCGGATATGGCATTCCATGTGCAATGATTGTCGATTCAAGCGCTACAACGGGTTTGCCAAGTCTTATTGCTTCCTCTACTTCGGGCTGGATGTGGAGATATTTTTGAAGATTCGTCATATGATAGATTACATGTAAATGAAAAACAATTAACTGATTGAATTTAGAAGTTCAACTTTTTCTTTAAGCAGTTTACTGTTTAAATTATTTATGGACCCGTCTTTTGAAGACAAAACCAGTTCGGCCATTGCCTGACCTGCATTCATGCATTCAGCAATAGATTTGCCTTCGAGAAAATAGAAAATCCACCCCGCCAGAGCGGCGTCGCCGGCTCCTGTTACATTTACAATTTCAATTTCAGATGCCGGTTGAAATAGTGTTTCTTTTCGTGAAATTAATTCCGATCCTTCACGGCCTTTACGCAGCCATAAATATCGAACACCTCTGTTAAGAATTGAGTTTATACTTTCTTGTATCCCGGGTATATCTGAAACCGACAGAAGTTCATCAATGTTAGGCGTCAGCATTAGTACATCTCTAAGGTCGGCGCTTTTTAATTTTTTTGCTTTACTGACTGAAACCGGTTCTATGACAACAGGAACTCCAAACTCCCGGCCGAAATTAATTATCCATTCAATCGCCTCCGAATTAAGATTGCAATCGGTCTGTATGAGTGAAGCGGGTTTTAAAATATCTGTTTTGCTTTTTAAAAAATCTGCAGTAATTGCGGATTCAAAATTCATTGCGGCGGCTCCCGTAAACAAGTTGCCGTCGGGACCAATGATGGCTACGTATCGCCCTGTTGGATCATTATTAATAACCGAATGACTGATACTGATGCCGGCGTTTTTACAATGTTCAGAAAGCCAGTTACCATCAGAGTCATTTCCCAAATGGGTAATCAACTCTACATCATTGCCTAATTTAGCCAGATGATGAGCTACGTTTTGTGAAACTCCTCCGGCAGAACGATGATAAGAAGAGGGATTTGAAGTTCCCGGCAGTGGTAATTCCAAACAACTGTACGTTTCATCAATTAGCGCACCACCGATGCAAATAATTTTATTCATGTTCGGAAAAGTACGAATTCCGTTTTTCCCGGAAATGCTGTTTGTTTTAAGGCATGAAAAGCCGGACTAAATAAAATTGGCAAGAAATCTCTAAACCAGCTTTTTTGTTTTTCGAAGAAATTGAAAAATAATTTTTGCACTTGTTTCAGGAGTTTCAGAAGGAGTATGAATTGTGATTTCCCTTTTTTCAGAAATTTCATAAGGCTGTGAAATTCCCGTAAAATTTATGATCTCTCCGTTCCTGGCTCTTTTATATAACCCTTTTACATCACGTTTTTCACAAATTTCCAAAGGAGTATCCACATACACTTCAATAAAATTTGTACAAATATTCCTGCATTCATTTCTGACATCACTATAAGGAGATATCAGCGTAACAATTACAACATTCCCCTGGCTTTCGAATAATGAAGCCATATAAGCAACATTCAGATTGTGTTTCCGCCGCGAATGGTAATCATAACCTGTTTCTTTAATTACTTGTCGGATCTGGTCACCATCAAGCAAAACATAGGACACATTGTGCTTTTCAAAATTGGCAATTAGTTCTGTTGCTATGGTTGATTTTCCTGAA
>CAZAON010000083.1:0-1998 GCA_964486655.1 uncultured Flavobacteriales bacterium | reverse complement strand
ATGAATCCGCATTTTATTTTTAATTCACTGACAACAATAGAAAGTTTTATTTATGAAAATGAACCCAGGGAAGCAGGCCGTTATTTATCTGATTTTGCAAGACTGATGAGAATGATACTGGATAATTCTTCGGCAGATTATATTCCCTTGCACAAGGAAATCAAAACCCTCGAATATTATCTTACACTACAGAAGTTGAGATTGGAAGATAAACTTACGTACACGATTGCAAAAGAAGGAATCGAAGATGCTGAAAGTATAAGTATTCCGCCAATGCTTACACAACCATTCATTGAAAATGCGATAGAGCACGGATTTAAGGGAACGGAAAAAGGGGGGCACATTGATATTGAATTTGCAATTATTGATAAAAACATTTTAAGAGTAATGGTTACTGATAATGGAAAAGGGATTAATCATACGATCAGGGAGAATACGGAAATAGAGGGAAAACATAAGTCAATGGCCGTGCAAATTACCAGAGAGCGGCTTATGGTTTTGAATAAATCGAAAAAGCAAAAAGTGGCTTTTGAAATATCGGATTTGTCAGACGCTTCGATGAACAAGACAGGAACCCGGGTCGTGTTTACAATTCCGGTTATTTAATTATATTAGAGCCTCTCTAAAAATATGTCTGCATTAAGAATTGTATTAGTTGATGATGAGAAGAGAATACGAACGTCTCTCAGGCATCTGATCGGAATGTATTTCCCTTCTGCAACTGTTGTTTCGGAAGCAGGAGATGTGGAGACCGGTTTTGCGGAAATCAGAAAGCATCAGCCCGATGTTGTTCTGATGGACATTCAAATGCCTGGAGGTACGGGTTTCGATCTTGTAAAAAAGCTTACTCCGATAAATTTTAAATTAATTTTTGTTTCGGCATTTGATAAATATGCGATACAGGCATTCAAATTCAGCGCGATTGATTATCTGCTAAAGCCCGTTGATCCCGAAGAACTCGTTAAGGCCCTTCAAAAAGCGACAGATCTTATTAATGAAAAAGATTTTTCTCTCAAGCTTGAGACATTGATGAGTAATATGAATCCGGTTTCACATGAGCCCAAAAGGATTTTATTAAAAACTCAGGAAGCTGTTCATCTTGTAAATCTTCAGGATATAATCCGCTGCGAAGCCGACAGAAATTACACACTTTTCAAGCTGACAGATAACAGGACAATTTTGGTTTCAGGATCATTAATTGAATATGATGATATGCTGGCTGATTCGGGATTTTTCAGAGCACATCATTCGCACCTGATTAACCTGCAGTTTATTTCAAAAATTGACAAGCACAATTTTCAGATTATCATGAAGGATAATTCAGTAATTCCTTTAGCCACGAGAAAGAAGGATTTGCTGATTCAATTATTGGTAAAATCGGCGAAATAGGCCATTTTCAGCGACTGTTCAGCGACATCCATCACCGGTTAATTTAACTGATGCACCAGTACATTAGCATTGGGAGCCAATAAATAATCGGTTAACTTTGGATGTATGAAAAGCCCTCTACTACTATTAATTTACTTTTTGATTAGCATCACAGCTACAGCCCAAATGACCTGGTTTAAGGAATGGGATTTTCGGTATGGCGGATTGGATGGAGATTACGTAATGACTTTTGAAAAATTAAATGATGGCGGTTATATTTTGGCAGGAAGATCAGGTTCTGATTCAACCGGAAATAAGTATACTCATATTTTTGGCAATGGTCCTTTTGACTACTGGGTAATAAAAGTCAATCACCTCGGATTACTCCAATGGGAGAAAAATTACAGGGCAAGTGACAATGAATGGTTATGGTCACTCAATAAAACGACAGATGGCGGATTTATCATTGGTGGCTGGTCCGATTCACCTATTGGTGGCGATAAATCAGAAGCATCCAGAGGTGGAAAGGATTATTGGATTTTAAAACTTGATGGTAACGGAAATGTAATCTGGGACAAGACATTTGGCGGGACCGGAGACGATGAGTTGAGTTATGTTGTACAGACTTCA
>CAZAON010000082.1:0-3338 GCA_964486655.1 uncultured Flavobacteriales bacterium | reverse complement strand
GATATTGCGGATATTGATGATTATAAAAACCGTTGGCTTGGTCGATCAGGTTATTTTTCGCTCAACATCAGCACTACACGTGGTTGTCCGTTCAAATGCAACTGGTGTGCGAAACCGATCTATGGAAACCGTTACAATGTGCATTCCCCGGAGCACATAGTAAGAGAACTGAAAATGCTTCAGTCAACATACGGCGTAAACCACTTCTGGATGACTGATGACATATTCGGATTAAAGCCCGGATGGATTAAAAGATTTTCTGAACTTATCCAAATAGAGAAATTGAAGTTCCGGTTCAAAATCCAGTCGCGGGTTGACTTACTTTTACAGGAGGACAACATCAAAGCTCTGGCTTCAGCCGGATGTGAAACAGTATGGGTTGGCGCAGAAAGCGGTTCACAAAAAATTCTCGACGCCATGGACAAAGGCACAAGGGTTGAGGAGATATACGAAGCATCGCGCCTGTTGAAAAAACAGCACATCAATGTTGCTTTCTTTTTGCAATTCGGATATCCGGGAGAAACCAGAGAAGATATTCAGCGAACTTTAGACATTGTATTGGAACTCATGCCCGATGACATTGGCGTAAGTGTTTCATATCCTTTGCCAGGAACAAAATTTTACGAAAGTGTAAAAAATCAACTTGTTTCAAAGGCAAACTGGACAGACAGTGATGAACTGGCATTGATGTTTAAGAATAATTCTCCTTCGGGCTTTTATAAAGAATTGCAGCGTTATCTGCACAAGCGATTCAGGAGCAGGCAGGGTTTGCTTACCCTGAAAAGACTTTTCACCCGTCCCACTTCAGTTTCAGCAAGTGGCATCATCGGTCTCTGCAAAGCACCATTTCATTTTGCAGGGAGTTATGTACACAAATTAAAAATGAACAGGATTATTGAAGATCAATTGTTTCAAATATGAAAATTGCCTGTCGAAACCGGCATCCAATCCTTTACTGGTTATAATTATTATCGATAATGACAGAATAAACAAGCCGGTTTAGATATTTCTTACTTGCCAGACTTGAGTTGTAAATAATTTGCTGATAAAAATTGATTTTTTTTGTCCACGGTTTAAACCGTGGACAAAGATATCCTCAAAGAAAATTTTTTTTTATGGAAAGAACATCCGGTAAATTCAGGATTTAATTTTATCTATCAATTACGCAGGATGTTATAATAAATGATGTTCAACCGGGGAGCTCGCTCAATAAAAAAATCCCGACTTTCACCAGGATTTCTTACTCTTGTTTTTCGCGTTGTGTATTGTTATTTGTCTGTACGTATCCTGAAAATATATGCCAGCTTAAACTGGTATCCATCTGACACGTTCAGGTCATGCATATAATCCGGTTTTCCACCTTCCATAGTTCCCATACGGTATTGTCGGAAAAGTGAGTGCCCGGCTTCAAGGCTGATAACCTGGTTTTTCATCAGGTAAATATCAAGAATGAATTTTGCATTGTAATCATCTATTCGGAGAAAATCTTTGTTTTCGATTCTGTAGCTGTTCGTCAGCAGATTCAATCCAAAACCCGCATGAACCGTTTTGTTCATTTTATATTCTAGGTTCAGATTGATGGGCAGCGTTCCAAATAAATTCCATTTATTGGTAATGTTCCAGTCTATACCAAGGAGCGGCATGTAGTAATCGCCGAAATACTCGCTGTTATAATATGCACCGATAGAATATTTAAGCGTTTCTTTTTTCTTGTAGGTTGCAAGTGCAATTCCTCCCATCTGAAAATCGTTTCCGTCAAGCGGCTTTTTAAGGTCGCTGCTAAGGCGAGGAATTGCCATCAATGTTGTACTCCATCTGAAACTTTTAAATTGATGTATCCAGGCCACAGGAATATAAACCGCCGTGAGGTTAATAGGAAGCGTTTCACTTGAAATGTCCAGGCGGTAATTTTCACACACCGGGTTGATGACAATATAATCACTGTCGATTTGTATAGGTAGATTCAGGAATACAGATGTAAGCTGCGTATTCATCGGGCTTTTGGAAGAGCTCATGTTATCAGCCGGACTCTGCTGATAGTAAACTGAAGCTATGTCAATAAACGGTTGTGCCGAAACTGCAAGCGACAAAGCGCTGAAGAACAGGATGTAAATTACATTTTTCATACCTTATTATACAGAATAAAGTGGCATGGGTTGAAGAGAAATTGGGATATCCCTTACAATGTTTCAAAGCAACTATCTCATTTACGTGAAAGAACGCTGAATAAGATACGAATAACGATGGTGCGAATAACGCCCCCAAGTTTCAGGGTGTGAATTTTCGAATTGAACGAATTTTTAAAAACTCAGGAAATGATTTTATATTCCATAATCGTATATTAGTAAATTTGCAGATCCGAATCCCGAAACTTGGAGGCGTTATTCGAACCATCATGATATCCATCCGCGAAGCAATAAAAGCAGACCAACGTGCCATTTTAGATATTTATAATGATGCCGTTGTAAATACCTCAGCAACATTTGACACTGAATTGAGAAGCTTTGAAAAACAACTACAATGGTTTGCGAATCACAAAAAAAATCATCCGGTCATTGTCGCCGAAAAGGAAAATAATATTGCAGGCTGGGCGTCTCTCAGTCCGTGGAGCGACCGCTGCGCATATGATACCACAGTTGAAGTCAGTGTATACGTACACAAGGATTTTCGTTCACAGGGGATCGGCAGCAAACTATTGGAATGGGTAACTCTGGAAGGAAAAAAAGTTGGCAACCATACCGTTCTATCGCGCATCACACAGGGAAATGAATCCAGCATTCACATTCATGAAAAATTTGGGTACAAGCATGTGGGGGTGATGAAGGAAGTTGGGTTTAAGTTCGGAAAGTTTTTGGATGTACATGTGATGCAATTGCTTTACTAAGTTCTTAAGTCAAAAGTTAAAAGTCACAAGATATAGACAGTACTTTAATTTCGGGGCGGGAAATTCAAATTGACAATCCTCGAATAACTGGATGCTTACTTCGTAAACATTATCCATCCCAAAAATACAATTATTCATTATGCAGTTTTATATTTTCGGGAACTCTTAATTAAATTCGTTTAATAAAGTAATCATTCATTTTCAAAGGACCCTAAATAGCATCATTATTTTTTTGAATTATCCAAAATTGTATTGAATCCCCTCCACGGAAAATTTCAGAAAGATAATTATCACTAAAATGCTCCTTAACTTTTTGAGAAACTACTCTATATATTACATTAAATTTATCATCAAAATTATAACCGACAATTTCACCCAAAAGCACTTCTTTATATGTCGTTATGCTCTCAGGAATTTTTTTGTCAATTACAGTAGTTATACCATAGCCTGTTAA
>CAZAON010000081.1:0-1600 GCA_964486655.1 uncultured Flavobacteriales bacterium | reverse complement strand
GATTATAGGTTCCTTATGGCAAACAGGACCTTCTGCCAGATGACAGGGTACGAGGAGAAAGAACTCCAACAACTTACTTTCGCTCAAATTACACACCCCGATGATATAGCTAAAGATATTGCGCTTGCCAAAAAAATGATGGCATGCGAAATAGATGTATACAAAACTGAGAAAAGGTATAAAAAAAAGAATGGGAATACATTTTGGGCACAACTAACAGTATCACCAATTTATGATTCCAACAATCAGTTTCTGTATTTTGTTGGAATTATTATTGATGTAACCGAACGAAAACATGCAGAAGAAAGGATTCATGAGAGCAATTCTTTGATTCGAATCGCGGCTGAAAAAGCCAGACTTGGTGGATGGAATGTTGACCTGAAAGAGAACAGATCATATTGGTCGGATATCGTAGCATCAATCCATGAGATGCCTGCCGGCTATACACCATTGGTTTCGGAGGGGATTAACTTTTATGCTCCGGAATGGCGAGATAAGATAACAAAAGTGTTTACTGATTGTGCGACCAAAGGTATTCCGTATGACGAGGAGATGGAAATAATCACTTCAACCGGGAAACGACGTTGGGTCAGAACTATCGGAGAAGCCGTGATGGATGATCATGGCAAGATTTACAAAGTACAAGGAGCCTTTCAAGATATTTCTGACCGAAAAAGTCAGGAAGAAAAAAACCGTGAAAGAGACCTTCAGTTCCGAAAAATATCAGCCAATGTGCCCGATTTGATTTTCCAATTTACAAAAAGACCTGACGGATCCTATTGTGTTCCAGTGGCGTCAGAAGGAATAAGGAATATTTTTGGCTGTACCCCGGAGGAGGTTGTAGACGACTTTGCGCCGATTGCCAGGGTGATTTATCCGGAAGATGCGGAAAGAGTAATCCATGATATTGAATATTCGGCTGAACATTTAACATATTTTACATGTGAATTTCGGGTGCAGATCCCCGGCCGACCGATTCAGTGGATTTACTCAAGATCATCCCCTGAAAAATTACCCGATGGAAGTATAACCTGGTATGGATTTAATGCAGACATAACATATCGCAAAGAAGCAGATGAAGCAATTCGTTCATTAAACTCAGAACTTGAAAAAAGAGTTGCTGACCGAACCTATCAACTCGAAGCAGCGAACAAAGAACTTGAAGCCTTTTCATATTCTGTCTCGCATGATTTACGTGCACCGCTTCGCCATATAAATGGATATGTCGATATATTGACTGAAAAATACCGGGCTGAATTGCCGGAAAAAGCTCAACATTATTTGGCAACAGTAAAAGAATCTTCAAAGCAAATGGGTGTACTTATCGATGATTTACTGCAATTATCAAGAACCGGTCGTCAAGATTTACATCAGGTGAAAACAGATATGAATTTGCTGGTTAAAGAAGTATTGGAGATAATAAAACCTGATTATGCAAACAGGGAAATAAATTGGTCTGTTCAAGACTTACCGTTTGTGTATTGTGATGTATCTCTCCTCAAACAAGTATGGATCAATTTGATCGACAATGCAATTAAATACACCCGAACAGTAAATAATGCAGAAATCACAATTGGTTTTTACGAAGAAGAAGAAAGCA
>CAZAON010000080.1:0-17644 GCA_964486655.1 uncultured Flavobacteriales bacterium | reverse complement strand
AAGTAAGTTTGTCTGATGAATGCAATCGCTCCCATAAGAGAATTGGGATTGTCCTGTGTTGATGACCCTTTGTCGAAAGAGAAATTAGCTGCTGCCCTGTCTTTTACGATAAGATCATTTTCTCTTCCGTTACCAAGCAATGCAATGGCTGATGTCCCTCTGATAATTCCATCCTTATTCACAGTCATTACCGAACCAAAACCAAGTTTTCTTAATTCCTCCGCTTTTTTGGTGTCAACATTAAAATTTCGAAAGGCATCGTACTCAGACTTTACGGCCTGATTCCAGTTGAAGGCTCCTTTCGTATTGGAAATCATCTGCGGACCATCCTGCGGTGATGGCTTCTTCACTTCGGGTAAACCATAATCTGAAAAAATATCAATGAAAGAAGGATAAATAAATTTCCCTTTCAGGTTATAAACAACAGCATCTTTAGGAATCGAAAGTCCCTGACCCGCATCAATCACTTTTCCATCACGAATGATTAAAACCGCATTATTTAACGTTGTCTGATAATCAGTAAAAATTGTAGCGTTAATAAATGCATAGGTAATATGTCTTGGGTCTGTTGGTCCGTTTACAGGAAATGTCTGTTGGCCGTAGGAACTAAAGAAAAATGCCGCAAACAGGAGAAGGAGTACTGGTTTTTTCATATGAGAAGTTAGGTGGTCGCAATGTAAAAAAATGCCGGAAATTTCAAAGTTAAAGGTTTGTTAGGGTAAATGAAAAATGAAGAATGGAGAATGGGCAATCTGCTATTTTTATACCTTTACGGCATTACAGTCCGAGTCTGAAGTCCGGGTCCGAAGTCTGGGTCCGAAGTCCTTGTCGGGCTTATGCTATTCGTAATTCGTAATTCGTAATTCGTAATTCGTAATTCGTAATTCGTAATTGAAAAACAATGTCTTTCGAAGATAACTACCCCATCCTGCGCAATGCGGATCTGACAGAAGTTGCCGCTGAATTCGGCACTCCACTTTATGTTTATGATGCTGAAACCATCAAGCGTCAATATTTAAGACTTAGCGGTGTTTTTAAAGACGTAAAGTTGAAAATCAAATACGCATGTAAGGCAAATACAAACCTGGAAGTCATGAAATTCATGCGCAACCTGGGGTCCGGATTGGATGTTGTCTCGATTGAAGAAGCCATGATCGGTATCAGAGCGGGTTATAGTCCGTCCGAAATTCTTTTCACACCCAATTGTGTTTCATTCGAAGAAATAAAAGAGGCTGTTGAACTTGGCGTAGTAATAAACATCGACAACATTTCCATACTCGAACAGTTCGGACATGAATATGAAGACAAAGTTCCTTGCTGCATCCGTTTGAATCCGCACATTGCCGCAGGCGGTAACAGTCACATTCAGACCGGACATATCGATTCAAAATTCGGAATCTCCATTTACCAGTTGCGTCATATTCAGAGAATCGTTTCAACATGCAACATGAAGATAAACGGATTGCACATTCACACGGGTTCGGAAATTCTTGACAGTTCTGTTTTTATTCGAATGGCCGAACTCATGTTCGATGCCGCGAAAGACTTTCCGGATTTACAGTTTATTGATTTCGGAAGCGGATTTAAAGTCGCATACAAGGAAGGAGATTATGTAACGGATATAGAAGAACTGGCGAAAGAATTTACAGTACTGTTTAAAAACTTCTGTAAGTCCTATGGAAGAGACCTTGAACTCTGGTTTGAACCGGGAAAATTTTTAGTCAGTGAAGCCGGAGCATTACTGGTAAAAGTAAACACCGTCAAACAAACAATGGCAACCGTATTCGTTGGTGTCGACTCCGGACAGAATCATTTGATTCGTCCGATGTTTTACGATGCATATCATCACATCGTAAACGTGAGTAATCCGGGAGGCAAACAGAGAATTTATACGATCGTTGGTTATATCTGCGAGACAGATACTTTCGGCTGGGATCGCAAACTGAATGAAGTTCGAGAAGGTGATGTTTTAGCAATTCTGAATGCCGGGGCATATGGATATACAATGAGTAACAATTACAATTCAAGAACCCGTCCGGCCGAAGTAATGATCAGTAACGGCAAAGCGAAACTCATCAGACGCAGAGAAACTATTGATGACATTTTAAGGACGCAGGTGGATGTTGAGGCATTGAGTCACGCTTGATTTAATTACAAATTACGTCCCGAAGTTTCGGGATACGAATTACGAATATCGTAGCATAAGTCGTAAGTCGTAATACGGAACCCTATACCTGCAACTGATTGACAGCGATAATAATTATTTCAATTACTGCTTTTCTTGTTGCGATACTGACTTTTTTTTCGGGGTTCGGATTGGGAACTATTCTTACACCGGTGTTTATGATTTTTTTTCCTGCCGATATTGCAATCGCATTAACGGGTGTTGTTCATTTCTTCAATAATATATTCAAACTTTTTCTGGTCGGACGAAATGCGAATAAGGAAGTGCTGATTGAATTCGGCATTCCCGCAGTCATAGCCGCATTCATCGGTGCCTGGCTGCTGTTGCGAATTACCATTCTTCCGCCGTTGTTCTTCTATACAATCAATGGAAATCTTTTCGAAGTATCACCGGTGAAATTTATTGTATCCATTCTGCTCATAATCTTCGCGATAATTGAGTTGATTCCTTCTTTCAACAAACTTGAGTTTAATAAAAACAAATTACCTATTGGTGGCGCTCTTAGCGGTTTCTTTGGCGGACTCTCCGGTAATCAGGGTGCGTTGCGAAGCGCATTTCTGATCAGAGCGGGATTATCCAAAGAGGCGTTTATTGGAACAGCAGTTGTCGTTTCGGCTTTTGTGGATTTTACAAGACTGTCGGTTTATGCCGTGCGGTTTACGAAGGTGGGCTTGCATGAAAATATAACATTGGTCGTCTGTGCAACATTATCGGCAATAGCCGGAGCAATCATTGGAAACAGGTTATTAAAGAAAGTGACCTTGAAATTTATTCAGAAGCTGGTTGCTATATTATTGATAATCGTATCTATTGCACTGGGATCGGGTTTAATTTAAGGGCTCATTATTTTCTTTTCCTGCCGAAATAATAACCTACATGAAATTGAAATCGCCAGCCATATGACCAGCTATCAAATTTTCCCTCGGTAGAAACCTCCTTATCAGTAAGCACTTTTTCGAGCATTGGGAAACGATCAAGAATTTTCAAAAATATTTCATTTTGTACTTTCGACTTATCGAAAGTAAAATCGCCATCAAATTGTAAACTGGCCCGATAGTTCGAAACGGAAGGACCGATAGTAACCACATCAATTGTCCAACGATTGCCTATTACAAACTGGTGGCCAATTTGTAATCCCAGATTTAATATCTCAAAGTCTGATCCAAGTTCGACTGTCTCAGATACTCCCGAACTTTTTACTTCAATTTCCCTATTGTTGTAAAGACCATGAAAGGAAAAGTAGGGGCCAATGTAAGTTCCCTGTGGAGCGGTATATCTGTTTTCACTTTTTAAATAGAACCGGTACTCAATTCCGGCTTTGAATCCGCTCTTGCTCCGGTCGTCTTTCACTTTTATGTCAGAACTGAAATCAATAATCTGGGGTAATTCTTCATATCCAACTGTGATGCAAACAGTCCGATAAGGTGCAATTACTCGCTCGTAGGATGCTACAATCGAATTCGGATACAGCGGTTGTGATAATTCAAGTTTAACAACATTCATGCGCTGCAGTCTTTCATTCTTTTCCTGCGCCATTGCAGTTTCAGTATATATGACAATAAATATGAAAATTAAAAGACTTTTCATCTGCAGATCTTAAAATGTTAAATTGTTATTTCTCTTCATATTGATAGCGTACTTCTTTTCCTTATAATGAATTATATTTTCAATCTCTGCTATAATAAAGATGATATCAATCTTGCTATTGAATAAAAGAGCCTGTTCAGAAGACTGACATCTTTCACCATTTCATTAGTAACTTCAATGCATTCCTTCATATCTTCAATAAAAACTTTCTCAAACTGCTCTGAAAATTCCTGACCGTAAATGACAGACATGATTTCAAAATTGAGATCAAAGCTTCGAACATCTAAATTGGCGGTACCAATTACGCTCAGGCAGCTGTCAGCAACAACTGTTTTCGCATGAACGAAACCTTTCTTGTATAAATAGATTTTCACTCCGGCCTCAACCAAATCAGGAAAATAAAACCTTGATGCGGCTCCGACGATCATAGAGTCGGACTTGTATGGTAATAACACTCGAACATCCACACCGCTGATTGCAGCCTGTTTCAATACATCCATGATGCTTTCGTTTGGAATAAAGTAAGGATTGGTGATGTAAAGTTTATCCTTTGCTAACGAAAATATCTTTAAGTAACTGAGCATGATATTAGACATGGGATAAATAGGTCCGCCTGCAACAACCTGCCCCATTGCTTTCAATCCGGTTGAACTTTTAAATTCAGAATTTGGAAATAATTCTTCCGAATAATGCAACTTTTCTGATTGAGCCGAGTTCCAGCTAACGATGAAGTGACGCTGAATACTGTTCACTAATGCACCATCAATTTTCACATGTGTGTCCCGCCAATAAAGTCCTGTATCTATTGAATTGTCGTAACGGTCTGAAACATTTATTCCTCCGATAAATCCGGTTATACCATCAACGATTATTATTTTACGATGATCCCGATGATTTATTCTATTTGCAAGCAGGGATATCTTCACTTTGATCTTAGGCACGACAGCCACTCCGCCGGCTCTCAATTCTTTAACAATGTTTGGTTTTATTTTCCTGCTTGCATAATCATCGTACATGACTCTTACTTTTACGCCTTCCTTTGCTTTGCGTAAAAGAATATTCTTGATTTCGTTTCCCCGGATATCATTCTCCCAAGCATAATACTCCATGTGAATGAAATGCTTTGCTGTCTCGAGAACACGCAATACTTCAGGAAATTTTTTTTCTCCGTTAACGAGTAATGTAAAATAACTTTCATGTAATGGTTCATCGCCAAGGCCTCTCAGAAAATTAACAAGGCCCTGGAATTTTTCAATTTCCCTTCTGCCATTAGCTGCAAAGGAGCCTGAGCTATCGGGAACATTTTTGTGAATTTCCCGATTGAGCTCCTCTTGTGCTTTTTCCAACCTGGATCTGCTACTCAGATGACGGAAGTTTAATCCGAGTGAAAAGTAAATTACAATGCCGACGACTGGCAGCGCTATTACCAGCAAAATGTAACCGAGAGCCTTGGATGTTGACTCTGTATCGAGTAGTATTCTGACCACCGTATAGATGGCAAGCACTACGTAGAAAAAAATAAAAACAGAATATATAAGGTGCATGATGTCGTGTCTTAAAACAAATTATTACTGTAAACTAAAAACATTGTTTTTCTGACAAAAGATAATTCCTACAATTCAACCTGCGCTCTAAATTGCCAGAAGTCAGAATTTCCTTTCGTTTCATTTTTATCTAAGTTTCCATTACCATAATTAATTTCAAACCTGAAATGAGCATTGGGATACCAACCCAATGCCGTCGAAAACCTTCCAAATTTTCCACCATCGATGTCCTGATCAGAAAAATCGGAATAAGTATATCTGGCACCAATTTCAAATGCTCCCACTCCGGGGTTCTTTTTAAAATTGAAATTCTTTTTGGGTATTAATTTCCCCAATACACCGGTTTGTCTGTTGTAACGCCTGTTTTCCCCCGTAATAAACCAACTTGCACCGGCCTGAAAGTAAGTAAATGTCAGGTTCGTCCCTATAGCGTTCACCATATTGCTTGTGTATTCACCGACAAAGGATACCGGACCATTTACTTTTACTAATTCAAGCATTACAGTATTGGAATTTGAAGCAGCAATGCTACCTGTATTAAAATATGAAGGTGCTGTATTAGCCTCCGGCTTTCCCTTGTAACTCAACTTTCCCTCTGTGGCTTCCGAATTTTGATAGGCTACTCCTACATGAATTAAATCGCGATCAGATTTATACTTTGCAAGGTACACTATACGGCCTGTAATTTGTGAACCATTTTCTGAAAAAGTTCTTCCTGTTTCCCAATAATCATTAAAAGCACCAATAGTAAAAATGAGCCGCTGTTGAAGTACACTGTTAGAATATCTGATGCCGATATTTCTTTGTCGTACTAACGCAGGTATGCCACTTCCTCTCTCAGTAAAAAATAATTGCGAGCCGGGCGAACAATATTCGTATCCCACTCCAACTTTTTCTTTTCCCAATGTAATCCATCCGGCTGTTTTGCCGAGTGGTATTTCCAGATTCCAATCTATAAAGCTATAAGTATTATCGCCCTGTGGAGCATCTAATCCATTGTAGTTTGCACCAATCATATAACGCCACGGATACTTGAAAAAAAGCAACTGACCTGTAAGCATCAACCGGTCACCTCTGAATTCTGTGCCGGCACCTACTTTGCCTACCTGGCTAATACTATTTTCATTCTGAACAACGATGTTGTGATCGAGTAGAATGCATCCTCCAATATTAAGAGTAAAGGCCTTTGTTTTAAACTGGTTCCATTGTTTTGCCATTACCGGCGGAGCGCTTGCTGAGATCTCTTCTCTTTTTACCTGGATGGTATCATTTAGTGAAGAAGATTTTTCCTGTCCAAACGATGTCAATGAATACTGAATAATTATTAATAACAACGGTAATTTTTTCATCTTATATAAATTTTTATTGTTTCGAACTCTATTCCCGGTCATGCTAAGCAATAACAAATGACAAGTTTGAAAATTTCTCATGATCATCCTCCTAATGCAATTGCGACAAAAACAAGGAATGCCCCAAAAAGACTCATTACAATTCCAGTAAAGAAGCTGTTTCTGGCAGCATATTTTCCCAATCCCCAGCCACAAAAAAACATCATTAATATTGCGACAATGTTTGAAGTGCGCAATGCTGTTTGTAAATCGTCAATAAAAAGGAATGGAATGGCAACCGGAAATGTGGAAAATAAAACAAGAAAGAAAATTCCAACTGCCGTTTTAAAATCATTTAATTTTCTGCTTCCGCTACCTCTTGTAGCCGGCAATTGCGATAATCTTTCCCTTATCAATTCCACTTCATCGGTTTTCAATACACCGGCAATAACGGGCGGTATTGCATCGGTAATATACTGACGAGATTTATTGGATTTATTTGTTCTGATGAAATTCAAAATGGATTGCCCTCTTGCGGCATCCGTTTGCGCCATAAGCAAATACATTACGGCATCGATAAGGCCCCAGGCGGTGTTACAACTCAGGGCACCAAATAGCATATCGTGCACAGTAGTCTTGTCAGATTTTGTAATACCAATGGTACAGGTAAAAGTTAATGCCATAATTAATCCATACAAAATTTCAGATATCCTGTCTTCTGTATTTATCAACCCCTTTTGCCGAATTGGTTCACTGTTTCCTGTTTCTGTTTTTAAGCCGTTCATATTATTCAATACAAATTTTTTTTCGGATAAATTTTTCAATCTCAAAACATTTGAATCAGTTAAGCTGCTGCTTATTGGGTAATGTCTTCCAGAGGAGGAGGTGCTGCATGCTTCGATTCAAAGAATACATGCAGTATAATATTAACTGAATAAAGGTTTGAAGTTTCGTAATGTTCGTCATACTGATACGTGAGGTTACTCTCGAGTGCGAAATTCGGGCCCATAGAAACAGTACTGCCTCCGATCAGTCGTACCCGGTTGATAGTTGTATAACGCGAATCCCAATAAGGTTCAACATTTATGTACGGAACAACCGACCAATTGCCTGGCGTAAACTCTGCTTCAATCATTAACCTGTATCGTAAACGATATGAAAATTCCGCATCCTCACCAAGCCAGCGAAATTCCGGGCGAAAACGCTGCGAAAGCAATATTCTTTCTTTCAACGGAACCCTTTTATGAATTTCCGCTAAAATCAATTCCTCGTGGTAATCACCGTTTTCACCAAAACTCCATCCACGCATTACACCACCACGAACCATCCACGCTTTCAGTTTTTCAGCCCTGTTCTCGTTAAACAACCTGCCTCTATAAATCTTCCTGGCATGTCTCCACGCATAGTCGGCCTGTAAATAGACGTTTATATCAGTTGACTTGCCGGTATTAGTATAATCAGCAAGTGGAGCAAATATTGATAGGCGCCAGGATGGATTTAATTTGAGCCAGATATCAGTCTCAGGCCAAAACTCAAAGGATGAATTTTGCGCATTCAGGTCGGTTACTTTTCCCATGGTCATTAGCAATACCATACAGTTTATTCGAAATAAGCAAAGTGCATTCTTTGTTAAGTTTTTAAACATGGTTTACATATCTCTTTTCTGACTGACACTTTGCTTTTATATTTTTTAAGATTTAGCAGCATTTGCAATTTTACTTTTCAGAAAAGCTAAGCTGATTATCTTTTTTCTTACTCAAATCATTATGAATTTTCATCACAACCATCGTTAACGGAATACCAAGAAAGGCTCCCGGCATACCTAGTATCCAACCCCAAATCAGCATTGAGATAAATGAATTGAGCAATGAAATGCTCAGGCCTTGCTTCATGAACATGGGACCGAGTATATTCTCAACAAAGAAGTTAATCAGAAAGAATCCGGCAATTACGATAAGTGCTTTGGTAGGGCCAAGTGTAATGAGCGCAACCAGTCCCGGGCCAACAATTGACAAGAAGAATCCTATGTTGGGAATGAAATTCATAAAGAAAGAAACGAATGCCCATAAGAATGCAAAATCAACTCCCAGAATCAACAAGAAAACAAAGTTCAATGCTCCAAGAATAGCACCTTCCATTGCATTTATGTTTATGTATTTGCGCAAATCACCGCTAAGGTTTGCGAGCCAATCATGCATGGATAACTTGTTACGGCTTCCCTTCCTTGTATCCGATTCATAACCCACCAGTTCAATTACTATAAACAGGATTAGCAGGATTATCACAAATGAATTACTGATCATATTAGTTACACTTGATGCCAGGCTTGATGCAAAGCCAACAATTTTTTCAGGAGAGATTTTGGCATGCTTTGTCAATTTAGAAATGTCAATGTTCTTGCTTTGTGCAAATTGAATCAGGTTGTTATAATATTCATTCAGTTTTTGCTCATAAACAGGTAAGCTGTCTGACAGTCCTGAAATTGAATTGGCAAGCAAATAAGTAGTAAGCAACCCTATACCTATTATAATAATAAAGGATAGGCCTAATGATAATCCCTTAGACATTCCTTTTTTACCAAGCCATTCAGGCAAAGGCGCAATACAAATGGCAAGCAGCATTGCAAAAAGAATTGGGTTAATCAGGTCGGCCCCGATTTTTAAGCCTGCGATAAGAATTATTACAGAGGCTCCGCCAACCAGATATTGTAAGGATTTATTCATTTTTTAAATTGATAATATTTCAAGCTAAGAGATGCTTCATATTTCGCAATTGATATTTCTATTCCTTTTCTTTTGACACTTTAATTCTTCCACTCTTTGCTGCTGCAACAAGCGCCTTGTGATCGCTTATGGTAAGTTTATCATATGCAAATGCAAAACGAACCATTGCTTCATCCAATTCATCACTGCTTCCGGCATATCCTGCTATCATAGCAGCATCACCCGATTTTGCGTGAGCCAATGCAAGAGCCCAGCCGCATAATTCAGTATACTTATAGAAATTCTTAAGCACCAATTTATGAGGGTTGAATTCCAATCCGCCTTTCATATCGTGCAGTTGACGCACATAGTAATCAGTGCCGTCTAATTGTCCCCATCCAAGAAAAATATCGGTCGAGCCCTGTAACAATCGCTGACCGGAAACTACACGCTGACCCTGATTTATTTGTCCAGATTTAGCGCTGAATGAGTCTAAAACTGAGGGTTGCGCTTCTTTAACCTGAAGAAACAGCGGGTCTTTGTAATCGCTGCCTTCTAAATATATAATCCAACAACGTGAGCCAACACTTCCCACGCCTACTACTTTTCTCACCGCATCTACAATACGATAATGATTTAAAATTCTCTTTCTATCGTCTGCCAGTGAATTAATATAATCATCCATCAATATACTAATTGCTTCTATGATGGTTCGTCCATTCATGGTTTTGGTTTCACGTACAATGAAGGGCGCATTAATACGTAACTTGTGTTGATTATCAACTATGTCAGTAAGATTCTCAAGCACATGTATATTTGTATGTGTACGTGCTTTTGCAAGAATTCGTAAAGTATTCTTTTTCATATACTGCGGTATCATATCTAAAATGTCAGTATCCTTGATAGTAGAATACCACAAATCCATATTACCCATCAAAGCATATTGTTTCATCTTTTTACGGTATGATTTTACCGCACTCATTACGGCTTCCTTACATAATTTATTATCACCACCCAGAAATCTGCACGCTGTGACAGCACTTGTAGACAGACGTTTTAAGTCCCATTCCCAAGGGCCGGGAATTGTTTCATCAAAATCATTGATTCCGAAAATCAGATTACGCTCGATGGAAGCAAACAAACCAAAGTTGGCAACATGCATATCGCCACAAGTCTGAACAGGGATGCCAGTTGATTTGGCTTTCCCTATATCAGCCGCCATAATCGCAGCGCCTCCACGCAGGAATGAAAACGGAGATTCCAGCATACGGGCATAGCGGATAGGCACCAAAAAAGGAAGCCGTGTTTTTGCCTGCCTTTCTAAAATCGAGACCGGATCTGCCCTGTTAACCGAAGGTTTGAAATCTCCCTGTTTAGCGCGCGGAAAATTAATACGCAATGACTTGCCTGCAGCAAAGCGCTCTTCAACGCTAAGTTGTTTGGTTTGAAAATGATGTATCGTTTTCTTTACTCCCAATTTTCATTTCCCTTTCTATTGAAAATTAATTGCGCCACTGAATTGATGTTACAATGCAAGCCATACATTCACTATTTTGTCTGATCGTCAACTTTAATCGCGAATGCTTCTATATATGTAATCTCAACCGTATCTCCGACTTTAATGCCCTTGAGTTTTGATGGGTCTTTCACTTTAATAGTTTCCACCTCACCATCAGATCCTTTTACTGTAACAGATGGAGTTTTGCTGTTGATTGCCGTGATTGTGGCATTCATTGTAGTTTGCTGTGCTACAGCACCGGCCGGCTTTTCACCCTGGTTGGCAGCGGCAGCGGCAGTTGCTGTTCCATCGTCGGTTGTACTGTGCTTTTTCACTTCATAGGCGAGCGCTTCAGTATATTCTACCGTTATTATGTCACCCTTCTTTACCTGATCCAGGTTCTGAACATCGGTACTTGCAGTAAACTTGTACGTCTGGCCATCAGTTGTTTTAATATGAACCACACGTGTTTTATGGTTGATTTTCGTAACTGTCGCCGTTGCTGTTACGGAAGCCACTACAGCCTCTCCCTTAGTAGTTTGCGCTTGTACGTTGTTAAAACTTAAAAGACCAATAAGGGCAATGAACGCTGTAGATATAACACCCTGATTAAATAAATTTTTGATTTTCTTTTTCATTTTTTGTGAGTTTAATAATTGTTTAATTTTTCTTTTTCTTATTTATTACTTTATAATTCGCATACTTTATTTTTCACTTGTCCATAATTTCGTCCGCGCAGTGCCAAAATCACCGAGATGATAAATACTTACCGATGCACATTTAAATGTGAATTTGTGGTAAGGTTTTTTCAGAAGTTCATCTAAAAAATCCTGATTGGCCAGGCCAATGGTAACATGAGGGTTATACTTTGCTCCGCTATGGTCGGGAATAAACCCGTTTACATAAGAATCACTTCCTTTGGCAATCGGTGATCCATTTGTATTTTGCACAAAGGCGGCATTAGTGCCCTGAACGATGAATGGTTTAAGCGCTTCTATTATTTTTGATTGAAAACGCATCAGTGCCGGCGTTGTATCAATGGTAATGCCTGCTAATCCAAGGTCATTTGTCGGGAAATAATAAAACCCTTTTGAAGTTAGTTTTTCATTTGTTGGTTTTTCTCTCTTAACCACCGCGGCAACAGCAGCATAAACTCTTTCGAGGTCATTTGATTTTACAAAACATTGCAGTACGGTTATGTGTGGAGTATGCAATTCGTCAAGCGAATAGCTACCAGGGCCCGAATAATTCTGCTGCATGATTTTATTATAAACTTTAGCAGAGTCCAGCATGGTTTGATCAGGCTCAAGAAGTATGTCAATAGCTGCAATATCAGATTGCGCCAGGGCCGGATCGCATTTTATTACTCCCATTATCAGCACCCCGAAACATGTTACTTTAATTAGTAATGTTTTCATTTTTTTAAATTTTTTCTGATTCATTTATATTTTGGAATTTCTGTTGATCCATGACCGTAATTCCTGATAATTTTTTCTAATTTGTTTACAGGAAAATTAATCCTCTTGAATTTTGCCTCCTGCATTAGTTTCATGTCGCCTGATTTCGCATCAGGCGGCTCCGGAAAAAAAATCATACTATAACCATCGGGGTGTTTCTCAACTTCAATACCGAAACTCCAATCATCATCCTCATTAATCATCACGACCTTCCAATTGTTATTTGCATTTTCTACAGTAGCATCCGCACTCGATTTCAACATAGAGTAACCCGGAATAAATACGAGCAGGTTGTTTTCGATAAAATTTAGAAAGGCCTTTATATATTTTCTGTCTGATAACAATCCAGCTACGTAGCAAACTATAACAATAATTAAAATACTAATCAACGTAAACATTCCAACACCAAAAATCCTGTGTTCAGGCAAATGCGATTTTAATGGTTGTATAATGCTTTGAGTAATTGATAATGCTTTTTCGAAAATGAAAATCAAAATTATGATCGGCAGCAAAAACTGTATAATGCCTTTACCAATTTTATTAGCTATTGAAGAATACCATTTCATGCTCCAAAAAATAATTACTTATCAAATGGATAAATCTTCTTCCAGTCGGTTTTCATATCCACCACAAGCCAATGATATTTTCCTGCATCATCCAATCCTTTGTCTAATTTGGCTAAACCTGAATGACGGTCGTAGGCGTATTCGCGCACTGAATCGGTATGATGCACAATCAATCCGAAACGCGGACTGCTGCCTGTGCTGGTGTATTGCAACATGCCGTAATCACCATCAGAATTTCCGGCTGTAAATACAGGGCGCATACCTATGTGTTGATGAATGCCCACAGGTTTGCCGAGCTTGTCATCGTTGAAATCCAATTCAGCTGTTTTTATCAGAACAGGTTGCGTTCCCGAAGTATCATATTTTGCCTGTAGAGAACTTCCTACTACCTGATAAGGCGGAATGCCATAGGCTTGTTCTACCCACACCCGCATAAAATCAATACCGCCACCGGAAACGATAAACGTTTTGTAACCATTGGCGCGCAGATAGTCCAATAACTCAAGCATGGGCTGATAGACCATTTCGTTATAGTGCTTACCGGTTTTTGGATGTGTAGCCGTTGCCATCCAGTCTTTCACGATTTTTTCAAATTCAACTGTCGTCATACCGGAGTGTGTCGCTATAATCATTTCAACCAGTGACTTCTGACCACCGGCAAGTGCCGCCTTCATATCGCCTTCCAGTACTCCTTTGTACGGTTGTTGAGTTTTCCATTCCGGATGTTGAGGCGCCATCGCTTTAACACGATCAAGAGTAAAAAATATCTGAAATGGTAATGGCATCTCCGTCCATAAGGTTCCGTCATTATCAAAACATGCAATGCGGTCGGCTACAGGAACAAATTCTTTGCTTCCTTTTTTTGTTGTCTTAGTTACAAAATCGATAATTGATTTTTTTGCGCTTCCTTCATTCCACGATGGTAGCGGATCTTTACCTTTATTAGTTATTACTGTTTCAGTTTTTGAATGCTGTTGATCAAAACTTAACAGCAAAACTGACGTACTTGCAATTAGCAATACATAGAAAATGAATTTAATTTTTGGTTTCATCTTAAACTCGTTTTATTTTTTTTCCCATAATTTTTTGTTGAAGGCAATGCCAAAAGTCCATGAATCATAAATGCCTTCTTTGTTTTCATAGATTAAATTCAGGGCGATTTCAAAGTTTTCGTTGATCTCGAAACTATATTCCGTGCCTACTTTCATAATGAAAAGATTCTCATGTTTTTCAAATTCATAACCCGGACCGGCAAACAATGACCAGCGGGGAATGAAATGATAATGGATCACTCCGGCGAAAGAAACCGGGTCAGTGCGTTGCAGGAAAGTATTACCATCTTCCACTTCAAAGCTTTGCATTTTTATATCTCCTTGAATAGCAACCGACCAGTGCGGATGGAAAGAATAATCTGCATCTATGCCCCATGCCGGGATGATCGTGTTGGAGTAATTGCCATTGACGGCCTGGGGTACGTGAGAGTTGGCCATCATGATGGCACCCCTGATTTTGTTGTGATGCACTTCACTTGTTTCCTGTGCAATAGCAGAACAGACCAAACCGTGAAATATTCCCAGCAATAAAAGAGACTTTATGTACCAGTGAATTTTCATATATAGATTACAATTAGATCACTTCCGTTTTTAAGGATACTTTCTTCGAAAGAAACAACGGTCATCACCAACATTCTTAAATTATTGGAATTTGTGATGATGACCATTGTTTATTTTCAGTTATTATTATTTATCCTTATTCATGTCTCTCATTTTCTGCTCTAGTTCCGCCTTAAGTGCAGAAAGATTGAAGCTTGCACCCGCTTGCATAGGCGGATAGTCTAGAAACGTTTGGGCAATTTTGCCTACTTGCTGCTGAACGAAAACGTAACGCCAGAATTGGAATTCATACCAATCAAAATACATCATGGATTGTCCCATACCTGTACGTTCGAATGGATCAAGACGCAGGTTAGTAAGTATAGGCCAGTTTGGTTTAACAGTTCCACCAAGCCAACCACCGGGCTGATCTACGAAACGATATTTGAAATCATCGAGGCGAACAGCTCCCATTGTGGACTCTGCAAAATAATATACTTCATGTCGTGCAGATGGACCTTTACCTGTGATGAGAGCAGTCTGATCATAACCATCCAGGTGGTTTTTGTATGTAACACCACCGATAGTTTTTCCCTTTGCTAATTCATCTATAATGTTCGGATTACCTGCCGCAGCTACGAATGTCGGGAACCAATCCAATCCTGAAAATATACCGTTCTGAACAGATTCAGCAGGTACATGTCCCGGCCAGCGCAGGATGCAAGGAACGCGGAAGCCTCCCTCCATTACAGTACCTTTACCACCTGCAAACGGAGTTTGACCGCCATCCGGCCATGTAAAGTTCTCCGTACCATTGTCAGTGGTAAACATAACGATCGTATTTTCTTCCATTCCGTTGTCCTTCAGATACTGCATTACGGATCCTACTATGTCATCAAGCTGAGCCATACCTGCTTCAGAAATTGTCCAGTTATTTTCTGCATTACGCATCTTTTCATACTTAGGTGAAAGATGTGTAACCGCATGCATCCTCGTTGGATTAAGCCAGCAGAAGAACGGCTTGTTGTCTTTCTTTGCCTTGTTCATAAACTCAATTGAAGAAGCAAGAAATGCATCATCCACCGTTTCCATATTGTATTTGATTCCTTCAACCGGATGTGGTGGCATTGGACCTTCGTCCACGATTTTCTGTTTGCCAACCTTGCCCCAGCGTGGCATTTCTGTTGCATCATCAGTAGCAGTAGCCCAGGAGTGAACAATGTTACGAGGACCAACAGTGTTTACTAAATCCTTTGGATAGGAAGGATCGTAAGTATCTTCCATGGCATCCAGATGATACAGGTAGCCAAAGAATTCATCGAATCCATGAACAGTCGGAAGGAACTCATTCTTGTCTCCTAAATGGTTTTTTCCGAATTGCCCCGTAGAGTAACCCAGGTCTTTAAGTGCGCTGGCCATTGTGCATGCTGCAGATGGCAAACCTATCGCTGCTCCTGCCTGCCCAACAGTTGTCATTCCGGTGCGAATTGGTAACTCACCCGTAATGAAATTTGCCCTTCCCGCAGTACAACTTGCCTCGGCATAATAGTCTGTAAAAATCATCCCTTGCTTTGCAAGCTTGTCGAGTTGAGGAGTTCGTGCTGCCATCATTCCGCGATGGTAAGCACCAATATTCCACATGCCAATATCATCGGCCATGATTACAACAATGTTCGGTTTGCCGGCAGGTGCTTTGGAAGCATCCTTTTTTTGCGCTTGGATATTAACACATGTTGCCATAATAACCAGCATTGTTAATAGTGTTTTTGTTTTCATAATTTATTTGTGTTAAAATTTCTATAATCTGTTTATCAAAAAAACTGTGATAAACCAACGGTCACTGATGAATGACCGCTGGTTTTGAATTAAGCATTTTTATTTACTGCCTCCCGATGATCCGTATGTAATGGATTCCATTGCCTTGTCAAGACTAAAGCTGCCCGGTTTCATACGAGGCGGAAATTCCTTAAAACTTTGTATCCACTTTCCGACATACGCTGCTGACGGTGCAAAGGCGAACATGTGCATGAAATACCATTTATCGTATCCGCCTGCTTCATCTTGTGCGCGTTCGAAAGGATCCATGCGAAGATTACAAATCATTGGTGCACGTAATTCTTTGAAAGGTTCAATCCATGTGCGCATTCCTTGTGCATCCTGACGCAAAAAAGTAATCTTCCAGTTATCGTAGCGCAGTGCTGCTACACTGCCGCCATCAGTCCAGTAAACAAATTCATGACGTGGCCATTCGCCACCATTCTGCAAGGCCGGCATCAGGTTGTAACCATCTAAGTGCACTTTATAGGTAGTTGAACCTATTTGCTTTCCGTTTAACAGCTCTTCCTTGATATTTGCATCACCCACTGCAGCCATTAGAGTTGGCATCATGTCTTCAAGCGAAGCGATTTCATTGATAATTGTTCCCGGCTTTATAACACCTGGCCATTTGATAAGCGCAGGAATACGATAACCACCTTCCCATTGCGAGTTTTTCTCACCGCGGAAATAAGTAGTTCCGGCATCGGGCCATGCAAAAAATTCAGCACCATTATCAGTAGTGTACATAACAATGGTGTTTTCGTCCATACCAAGTTCTTTCAACTTGTTTAATAACTGTCCAACCATTTTATCGTGTTCAACCATTCCGTCTGCCTCAGTTCCAAGTCCTGTAACGCCATCTGACTCTGCTTTCAGATGTGTGTTAACATGCATACGGGTGGTGTTATACCAGATAAAGAAAGGCTTGCCTTCTTTTTTTGCACGGTCCATAAATGCCAAAGTATTAGTAGTAACTTCTGCATCTATTGTTTCCATTCTCTTTTTGGTAAGTGGGCCTGTGTCTTCTACCTTTTGTGTTCCATCTGCATTTAATGTACTGTGTATAACTCCGCGAGGACCAAATTTCTTTTTGAAATCAGGGTTCTTCGGATAGTCTGGATTTTCAGGTTCTTCTTCTGCATTCAGGTGATACAGATTTCCGAAAAATTCATCGAAACCATGATTGGTTGGAAGGTGTTCATCCAGATCACCAAGATGGTTTTTTCCAAATTGTCCGTTAAGATAACCTAAAGGTTTTAGCAAATCAGCAAGTGTTGGGTCAAGTTTGGTGATGCCTTCCTTGGCACCGGGCAAACCAACCTTTAAGAGTCCGGTACGAATAGGTGATTGACCGGTGATAAAGGCTG
>CAZAON010000079.1:0-5587 GCA_964486655.1 uncultured Flavobacteriales bacterium | reverse complement strand
AATTGAAATTGCTAAAATCATCGGTGCCAACAGTACAACCTTTCAAAACTTTGTATCCGTTAATTTTTCCGTATCCCCAGTTATTATTTGGCAAATTAGATCCTGTTGCATTATCAACATCGGCGCAACCAATGATTGCATTTTTAACTTCGAGCCAGTCGGCTTGCGGATTTTTCTGAAGATACAATGCTGCAATTCCGGCCACGACGGGCGAAGCCATCGAAGTACCGCTACTGCGTTTGTGTTTTTTTCCGGCCGCTACTTTATCGGGTTCCAATGCGGCCATGATGTCAAGTTCGGCCTGATTCGCGCATGATAAAACCCATTCACCCGTCGCTACGATATCCGGTTTTACTCTTCCGTCTCTTGTCGGACCATGACTTGAAAATGTTGATAGATTCCCCGGAATCAAAGCGAGATCTTCTGTTGTCAGGTAATTGACATTCGTATATCTGTTACGATTAATACTTGAACCAACAGTAATTACTTTATCAGAACATGTGAATCCGCTTACGATAGTTTGCTGTGTATCCGGAGTTTTATAATTAACGATGTTCGGGTAAACATTTGAATTCGGTAAATTATCGAATACCATATCAAAACTCCATGCATCTAATCTTCCGTTACCTGTAGTCATTATTTTGTACAAATAATTTATGGTATCGTTTCCAACAATATTCTGAACCGAATCAGCATGAATTTCATATTCGTATGAAATGCGGTCTCCCCAGTTTTGAATGAGTCCGAGTACAACTGCAACCTGAGCCTGATTATAATATATGGTATCGTAAGTAATCACATTCTGAACAGAGCCGGTAGATGAAAATGGCGTAAGTCCAATTTCAGTGTATCCGTTATGAATTCTGTCGACACCGATTGCAAGATGCAAAGATGCGAAGTCGGCCGAATCGCACCATCCCTGAATGTACATCGGATTTCCGCTTGATTGCATCCATGTAAATGTCGTATCGGTATTCGCGTCAACACCAAGATGTATTGGCGCTGTACCGGCATTACCTGCGGAGCAGACAACAACATGTCCGGGCGCTGATGAAATTAAATTATCAATAGCCTGTGCCTGTATGTCCTTTCCATCGTGCGAACCGAAATATGTGCCGAGTGAAATATTAATTACTGCCGGTTTTCCCATTGCATCTGCATGGTCGAAGATGTATTTGACGGCATCAACCAGGTTTGAAAGAAATTCATCTTCCGGGCGACTAAGGTCCATCTTTACGATGATGATATCCGATTTCGGCGCGACACCCGAATAGTTATTCATGGCTCTTCCATTTCCGACAGCGATGCCGGCAACGTGAGTACCATGGCTAAACTGACTGTCGTGATGTTCTGTTGAAGTATCAATTTGAGAACCGGCGAATTCTTTTCCGTAATTATATGGTTGCGGAGAAATCGTCGCATTGGAAGTAAAGATGGTCTGATCCCACAGGTATTTTATTCTTGTCTGATTGTATTCATCACGAAAATCAGGATGAGTGAAATCAATTCCTTCGTCAATAATTCCGACAACCACCCCTTCGCCCGTATAGCCTTGCGGAAGATTGAAGCCCGAGTGAACTTCGTATACATGATTGTTACGAATCATCTGATCATTCATCGGCTGTAACTTCATATCATTGCTTTCGATGCGTTTGATTTCAGATACCTGTCCGAGTTGTGTGACCTTATTCAGAGGAAGTCTGACCGCGCAAATATCACCCGCGGCATATTTGAATGTCCCGCCTAATGATTCGACAGCTGACCTGATTATTGTCTGATCACCTTTCACAAAAAGAGAAATCTCTTTCGAAAGGTTTTGCTGAACGGCCAGTTTTTTCTGAAGCTGGAAATTCATTTTTTCCATCTGAGCCGAAGCGCTGAATGCAGTTAGCAGGAAGAGTAAAAAGTACTTATTCATAGAGTTTTTCAATAGATAAAGTATGATACTTTGAAAAAGGCCCTTAGTTGCTGCAGTATTTTGAAAAACCTGACATTTTGCGCCAATAATTAGCGGTTTTTTGCGACATTTGCGGCCTCAAAAAAGGACTGAATTCGGGGAATGAAGCAGTCTTTTGCCTTTTACAGAAAATAAATCTATACCAATACTATGGCAGACGATAAAAAGATCATCTTTTCGATGGTGGGAGTCAGCAAGATCTTCCCTCCGCAAAAGCAGGTTTTGAAAGATATTTACTTATCCTTCTATTATGGAGCAAAAATCGGCATTTTAGGATTAAACGGTGCCGGAAAATCGACACTCCTCAAAATCATAGCAGGAATCGAAAAATCTTACAATGGCGATGTGGTATTCTCCCCGGGATATTCGGTAGGATATCTTTCGCAGGAGCCTGACTTCGACCATACAAAGACAGCCCGCGAGATCGTAATGGAAGGAGCTCAAAAGGTAGTTGACCTGTTGAAGGAATTCGAAGAGATCAATAACAAATTCGCAGAACCGATGAGCGATGATGCTATGAACAAACTGATCGAAAGACAGGGAGTCGTTCAGGATGCAATCGATGCTGCAGGCGGGTGGGAGATTGACAATAAGATCGAGATTGCAATGGATGCATTGCGTTGTCCCGATCCGGAAGCGAAGATTGAACATCTTTCGGGAGGAGAAAAAAGAAGAATCGCCTTATGCAGATTGTTGTTACAGGAGCCGGATATTTTATTACTCGATGAGCCAACGAATCACCTCGATGCTGAATCGGTTTTATGGCTTGAACAGCATTTGAAACAGTATAAGGGAACCGTTATCGCAGTAACTCACGATCGTTACTTCCTCGATAATGTTGCGGGATGGATACTCGAATTGGATAGGGGAGAAGGTATTCCGTGGAAAGGAAATTATTCTTCATGGTTGGAACAGAAGTCGAATCGTTTGGCACAGGAAGAGAAGACTGAAAGTAAGCGTCAGAAGACATTACAGCGAGAGTTGGAATGGGTTCGCCTTTCGCCTAAAGGAAGACATGCTAAATCAAAGGCTCGTATTGCGGCATATGACAGAATGTTGAACGAGGATCAGAAAGAAAGAGAAGAAAAACTCGAATTGTTTATTCCGCCCGGACCACGACTCGGAAGTGTGGTTATCGAAGCGGATAAAATTTCAAAAGCATACGGAGATAAAGTTTTATTTGAAAACCTGAGCTTTAGTTTGCCACCGGCGGGGATCGTCGGAGTGATCGGACCAAACGGTGCGGGTAAGACAACCTTATTTAAAATGATCATGGGACTGGAAAAGCCCGACAATGGAACATTCAAGGTTGGAGAAACGGTACAGATTGGTTATGTCGACCAGACTCATGATGACCTGGTTCCGGGAAAGACAGTTTATGAAATTATCTCAGGTGGAACGGATACAATGATGGTTGCGGGAAAGGCTTTGAACTCCCGTGCATTCGTTTCGAAATTTAATTTCAGCGGAACCGATCAGAGTAAGAAGCTTGAAGTACTATCGGGTGGAGAAAGAAATCGCGTGCATTTAGCAATCGCTTTAAAGCAGGGTGCGAATGTGCTGTTGCTCGATGAGCCAACGAACGATATCGATGTAAATACCCTTCGCGCTTTGGAAGAAGCATTAGAAAATTTTGCCGGTTGTGCAGTCGTTATTTCCCACGACAGATGGTTCCTCGACAGGATTGCTACTCACATATTGGCATTCGAAGGAGATTCCCAGGTCTATTTCTTTGATGGAAACTTCTCGGAGTATGAAGAGAATAAGAAGCAGAGACTGGGAGATGTGCAGCCACACAGGATTCGGTATAAGAGTCTGGTTAGAGGGTGATTTTTACTGCATTCACCGGAGCGGAGAGAATTACAAATTACAAATTACAAATTACAAATTACAAATTACGAGGGCGTTTAGGAATCGGAGTGCAGGTTTCGGGTTGTGAGCGAACACAATGGGCGGGTGTGGTTTACTTTATCATTTCTGGAGAGCGTAACCTAGAATCCTGGACTAATGGAATCCTGGAATATTGGAATAAATGATCCGGCGACAAAACTATTTGCCTGAAAATGAGGACGCTTTAGAATTTTTGATTTTTTTTTCTCTTTCGCCCAACCGTTTTTTCAATGTATGCATCTAATAGTACAGATATGCAACATTGAACAGAGAGCAATAGTTGTATATGATAAAACGCATGGGGGCAACCTTATGCGTTTTTTGTTTTTGTAGCAAACGACTACATCCAAGAATAAATTCTTTTCATCTCGTAGGCTTACTTCCATTACCAAATTCAAAGCGGGTGTTTGAAATACCCAACCCCCAACCCGTAACCCGTAACCCGAAACCCGCTCATAGACATCTCCCCAAACCTGCAACCCCCACCCCGTAACCCGAAACCCGAAACCGAACCATAGACCTCTCTCCAAATTAGCAACCCCCAACCCGAAACCCGAAACCCTAAACCCGTTCATAGACATCTCCCCAAACCTGCAACCCCCAACCCGAAACCCGAAACCCGAAACCCGAAACCCGTTCATAGACATCCCCCAAACTAGCAGCCCTGACCCCAAAATATTCCCCCTTTCCTATCGTTAGAGTGGAACCCATGGAAGCAAAACGACTCCGTCGTCGTATTTACTTTTGTATAGTTTTTTTCATGATCGCTTTATTTATAAGCGGGGTTACGGTATTTCCGATTGAGACCGAATTAAGCTGGCTTAATGCGCACATAGACTGGTTCCCTGAAATTTTCCGGGAATGGATTCAAAAGGTGTATGAAGGAGTGCATGAAACCGGAAATAAATATTCGTTCATGGCCTATGGTACCGATTGGCTGGCATTCGCACATATAGTAATTGCAATAGCATTTATTGGTCCGCTTCGTGATCCGGTCCGCAACAAGTGGGTTATCAACTGGGGCATTATCAATTGTGTATTGATATTTCCATTGGCAATTATTGCAGGTCATTATCGCGGAATTCCGTTTTTCCATCAGCTTATAGATTGTTCATTCGGAGTAATCGGATTGATTCCATTGCTGATTGCGCGCCGGGACATTCATACTTTAGAAAAACTTCAATCTAACCAAACCTCAAAATAATTAGTGATGAAAACAAACAATCTCAGAAGAATTGCATTTATCATCTCGCTGATCATTTACAATTTCTTTTTCTGGAGAGAAGATTTCGGACTGAATTTATCGTTGTTTGCCACGGTATTGATAGTTAATCTGTTTTTACAGTATCGAGAAGCATTCCGTACAATTAATGTGCAGATAACCCTGGCCGGCACTTTGCTAACGGCTGTTTCTGTCGTAGTCTTTAATTCCTTCGAATCAAAATTCGCTCATATAATTTCATTTCTGCTGATGGTTGCATTCATACATGAGTCTCAATTGAGGACCGTTACGTATGCATTTTTACATATTGTTAGTAGTTTCTTTAAAGTACCGATGCAGGTTTTAGCAGGAAGGAATGAAGAATTGAAAAAATTTCCGCGCGTGTATAAATCACTTCGTATACTTCGACACAGTGTTTTGCCTGCAGGGATAGCTTTGATTTTTTATTTTCTGTATTACTTCGCGAATCCAATTTTCGGGGAAATAGCTGACTCATTCTGGAGGAAAATATCATATGC
>CAZAON010000078.1:0-9746 GCA_964486655.1 uncultured Flavobacteriales bacterium | reverse complement strand
ACTGTACTTGAAGTAAATGTAATGTTTGCAAGTTCATATCCTTTCGAAGCTCCCTGATTTGGAACCAGTGAATCGCCCAGCGGCCAGTCAATAGAACCGAGGAATAATTTCCTTCTGAGTCGGCCTTCAACAAAACTATTTACAGAGTAATTGGTAATCGCACCTACAGTAGCCATCTTAACGTTTACCTCAAGATTGTTAGGTGTTACTATGTTTCCTAAAGTGAGATTTAACAACGTATCAATGTTCATAGTACTATTAGCTCCTGTTAAATAAAGTTTACCAACAGTTTTATTCATCATAACTCTTGGAAGAGTAATAGTTCCGTTTACGTTTGTGAAATTCTGATTTGTAAGTCCATTAAATTCAACGGTAGAAAGCGCAGTTCCCGTAAAAGTGATGTTACCCATATTGTTGGTAAAATGACCACCTACTTTCATGTACTTTCCGTTGATGTCGTACATACTGGTTGCATTGCTTGTGAGGAAGTTTCCGTTTACATCGATGTTATTCATCACTTTCACAGAACCACTTGCGGCAACTTTATTTACGGTAAGGTTATAAAAACCATTTGCACCTGAAATATTTCCGGCGATGGTCTGTGCACCCGGACCTTCGAAAATTACTGTTGAGCCGGGAGCGGCAATGAATGTTCCGTTATTCAGGAAATTACCACATACATGGAGAGTTCCTCCGGCCTGAATACGAAGTGTACCACCGGCATTTATCGTAATGTTTCTCGCATAGGAATTTCCGGTAACCCAGCATTCCTGTGTTGCAGCACTTACGTATACGTCAGTTGTACAAGTCGGTAATGTGGCAGGACAGCTTCCAACTCCTTTCCAGTTTGGTAAAAACTGATAATCGGTATTTGTAACGGCTCCGATCCAGTTTGCAGTTGGTGAAGAACCGACTAAAACTGTTGTGCCAATAGGTACACCACCCGAATAAATAGCCCAGTCAAGTACAAAGCCTGTAGTTGTTCCCGGAGCTCCTTCATCATCGTTTGCCGATGTCAGGTTTTCCACCATTAGCATGTAAGTGCGGCTTGTTGCCTGAGCGGCAACTGTTGTCGCGAAAGCGCCACCGGCAGGAGCACGGCAACCTGTTTTACCTGTACCTGCAACGGTGTTGCAACGAATTGGTGCTGTTGAAGCGAGTTGTGTGCAAATATTGGAGATACCGGTAATATCCCACATATAGAAATTGTAATTGGCTACAGGAGCGGCAGAGTCATTTGGTGTAATGGTAAAACCAAGCGGACTTCCGGCCGCCACAGTAAACTGCACCCAGGTTGAACCGACTTCAGAGGTAGAAGCACCACCGCTGCAGGCAAGATTCGTAAAGTCACAGATGTTTCCGTCTGATCCGATACCGCCGTTTGGAACAGAATAGTTGTTATTGGCACAAATGAACTCCGGATTTCCACAATCCTTTCTGTAAACAGGAGGGAATGTTGAGGTCAGAGTTCCTTCAATTGCCGTAATATAGAAGCTTCCAACCTGTCCCGATTCACCGTCTACTGCGACATAAACAGTTGATCCCGGAGTTGCCGTAAATTGTATGGCCGCATCATTATCACCTGACATACCGCAAATCGGACATGGTGGGGCGAATATGATATCGTCGTTACAGGCAAGTCTTGTCCAGGATGTAGCCGCGTTTGCAGGACCAAGTGGGAAGTTGAATGCAGCCAAAGCGGCATCGAGCAGAGACAACTGACTGATACGTACAGCAAGTTGTCCGGATGGTGGCACAACAATGCTATACCAGACTGTATTCACGACGCCGGTCGGACAATTAATTGGGTTTGCCATTTCAGAAGCGCCTGTACTGCATGTATTGTCGCCGAGTGTAGGTGTTGACAAAGGAAGAGGTACAGAGTTAATAGGTAAATCATTTGGTGGTGAACAGTTACTTTGGAAACAAACCTGGAATGTTCCCGGATCACCATAGGTGGCCGACCAGACCCTCAGGTAATAGACCTGGTTGGTAACGGCAATACTCAGACTTGGCAAATAAACAATTCCGGTTGAGTCACCTGCACAGGCAACAAGATTGAGTAATCCGCATGTTCCTGTATAAACAGCCATACCAAGGTGTTGCGCCGGGTTTGTTCCTGCTCCCTGTGTATTGATCATAATACTTCCGGAGAAGGTCGGTTGGAATGTAAACCAGATATCATTCGTTAATGCAGGTACAAATCCACCACAGACAGGATTTGGATATCCCGGAATAGGAGAAGGCGTGGCACATTGCAGATTGTATGGAGCTGACCATGTACAAGTTTGATTGAATGCAACAGTTCCTAATGAAGCAGGTGTTCCGCAATTGTCGTTTGGCGGAGCGGAAGAAGCTGAATTGGTGATATTCAATGTATATGGCATAGAGCTCGCACCCGCCAATGTCGCGTTGTTATCTATAACGATATAGTAGGTATGGCCTCCCTGTAAAGTAATGTTTAGGATACTGTCACCGTTTGACTGGTTCTGACTTTGAGCAACACAGGTTGTTCCGGCAGTATCGTCCGGACAACCATCAAATATGTGTAGTCCGGGATATGAGTTAATTCCCGTTCCGCTCAGGATAAAATTAAAGCAGGCAGAAGATGTAGGTGAAAATGTGTAAACAAAATCCTGACCGGTCATCCAGGCTGACTGGCAAACAATACTGTCATTATAATCATTTCCTGATCCGGCCGTGTTCCCTGTTGTATTGTATGGAAGAGGGAAACATATTGGTGTCGCGCTTGTGCAATTTACTCCGGTTGTAGTAGAGACATCCTGCGCACAGATTTGAAATTTCCCGGGAATATCACCATCGGAAGTAACTCTGACCATCAATGTTTCAACAACGCACGAAGAACGGGTAATTGTAATTTCTCCAAAGCCGGGATTGGCAACACTTGTAATACCACAACCTGCTAAAGCACCTCCACAACCGGCATAAACTTCAACACTGGTTCCGGTTACAGTGCCACATGCACCGGGTGATGTCGTAAATTTTATACTTGAAACACCTGATGGCTTAATCCATGAAAACCATACGTCTTTTACGTCGGCTGTTGAACAATTTCCTGGTGCACCGGAAGTAACCGCATTGTAAGTGGTAGCTAAGGTTGGTGTACATGTACCTGTTACAGTGCCCATTGCTTTTGCAGATGCGCAGTTGTCGTTTGGATGAGAGGTAAGTGGAGTAAATGTATAATAACAGCTAACGGGACGGAAGTTGTTTCCGACACCCTGACCGATATTTGTATTTTCCGTAACGCTGTCCACGAATGCTGTTGTTGCTGATGGGCAATTGACAGAATAAAAATCACCACTACACACACCGGCAATTCCTATTGAAGCACTTGGAGTTGCAGTTACGTATAGAGGAAGGTTTGCGTAGTAAAATGAAATACTGTTATTTGTCGGGTCCAATTTTGCCCATACAATACTGGAACCGGCCGGAGCTGTTTTTTGCCATTTGATTGTCCATCTGATCCAAAAAGCTCCACCATTCATTCCATAAGAAATCACAGTAGCGGCATGATCATCCCACAAAGGCGCTATAATCGGATATCCTGTTGCATTCGTACTAAGTGAGTTATTCGGCATGGCATTCGGAATAGATGCCGGAACACCGGGACCTACCGCATTTGGACAGAGTGCAATCCATCCGTTTGTTGAAATGACGATCTTGGTGTATACGGTACCACCGAAGTTGAAACTAAATGCGGCAGGAGCTACTAAAGTATCCCATTCATCCTGGTTCGCGACAATCGGAATGATATTAGTCATACCTCCCGGAAACGCCGGAGGTACGGCCGCCACAGATGCAAAAGTATGTGGTATACTACTTGCAAGCTGGGCATTTACATTTGCAGCAGTCGCGAATAAAAGGCAGAGAAGGAGGCCCCACTTCTTATTTAATTTTTTCATTTTAGTTTGGTTATGGTATAGTCTATAGAGGGTTCGTATTGTATTTTCAATTAATTTTTTTCGTAAAAAACCGGAATTCGACTTGTTACGATATGGTGCTAATATAATACACAAGAGCGCAATATCGACGTTATTTTTGTCATTTTCATTAAATCGGGGTGTAGTGTCAACATTTTGTATGTGAACAACTTCCGGCTGTGGGTTAATGCTACTTATTGATAGGTAATCGATGTTAAAAATTGTTAACAGGACGCTGATTTTTTGTTTATAACAAGCGTAGGAAGAAGTGTCGGCCTGACTGCTTTTTGGGTAAAAAAAGAAAAACTAAACGTGGAAGTTCTGACTATTTTAAGTTAGCATTTCCGAAAAAAATAATATTGTACCGTAAAAAAACTGTCAACAGTAATAGAATTTTACTGTTGACAGTAGCTGTTACTTTATGTTTTTAGTTCTTGAAAAATTTACTCTGAAGAATCTGGTTAGCGCTTTCGGATGATGTAATGGTCAGATGATATGCTCCTGAAGCAACATCTTCAAGATCGATATTGACAACATTTATTCCTCTTAATCCGTCTGCGGTTTCCATTCGTACAACTCTTCCTGCAACATCAATTATGCTGATGGTAATTCTGCTGTTAACTGACTGATAGAATTGAGTGGTAATGGTAGATTTCGCGGGATTCGGATAGACATCTATGCCGGATTTGCGTTTACAATTTATTGCTACTGTTTCTGAAAAAGCAAACTGCTGATCAATATCAATTTGTTTCAGGCGATAGTACCTGATGTCATTACACATGTCTTCATCTACAAATGTATAATGTCTTTTTTCAGTGCTCGTTCCTGCTCCGAATCCACGAACCGTTCCGATAGATTCAAAGTCATTGCCGGTAGAACTTCGTTGAACTTCAAATAACTCATTGTTTGTTTCAGAGGCAGTTTCCCAGGTACAAACAACTTTTTCACCACGCGGTTCAGCCGTAAAGTATAAGAGTTCTACAGGGAGAACAACAGTAGATTGTACTGCAGAATACAAATGATTAAATGAAGATGCTCCTGCCGCAAGCACCGGAACATTAAATTGATTTCTTTTATCAATAGCCATTGTGCTTGTCGGCACACATGTTCCCAATAATCCCCACGAAGCCTGATTCAAAGGTGCTGCGGCAATTGGAGCATAACCTACGCTCCAGATTGTTCCCGATGAATTTGTTCCGCCTGTGTTATACAACGTTACATTGTAGGCGCCGTTAAACGAAGCCGATGATCGCTGGAAGGTCCAATAACCATGATCAAGCATTGGCAGCAGATCATACTGTGTTGTAAATGTCGCACAGAAGTCGTAGTACGTAGGAGTGATCGGACCATTAGGTACCGGACCCGGCCATAAGGAGAACCATGCAAGTAGATCAGGTATAACAGTGCTGGAAGTGAAAGTAATGTTAGCTAATTCATATCCGTTAGATACACCCTGATTTGGCACTAAAGAATTTCCGACAGGGAAGTCAATTGAACCTAAATATAGTTTGCGACGAAGTCTTCCGTCAATATAACTATTGGAATTATGAGAAACGACAGCACCGATATTTCCCCACTTACAATTTACTTCCAGTGTTGAAGAGGTAACAATATTTCCGAGAAGAAGAGTTAATACATTTTCGATATGCATTGTTCCAAAGGCGCCCGTTAAAAATAAATCACCGGTAGCCTTGTTCATTTTTACATTGTATAGAGTGTCAACCCCCGCAGTGTTTGTAAAATTCTGATTGGCCGTTCCGTTAAATTCAACCGTACTTCCAAAAATACCTATGGTTGTGGCATTATTATAATTTGTATAGTTCCCGGCAACCTTCATGTATTTACCGTTAATATTAAATATGCTGGTAGCATTACTCACCGTGAAATTTCCTGCGACATCTATATTCGTATTTAAAACTACTGATCCTCCCGTTTTTGTAATGTCAAGATTTGCAAACGAATTCGCGCCTGTTAAAATTCCGCTTACAGTCTGCACATTTCCTGCACCAATAAATCTTATTGTTGATCCCGGCTCAGCAATTAATGTTCCGCTGTTGGTAAAGTTGCCGCATATGTCTAATGTAAATGGTGCTTTAATTCGAAGGGTGGCACCTACATTAATTGTTAGGTTTTTAACAGCCATGTTTGAACTGATTGTTGGCTGTCTTCCATTCATAGTTGGAGCGATCGTAGCGTCAATATTGCAATTTGGAGTCGCATTACATGGTGGTGTTCCCCAGTTCACCGCGGCAGAATAACTTGTATCAACTGAACCCTGCCATGTTACTGCCGATGCAGTCGTCGCAATTGGTGAACCCATCCAGTCAATTGTATAGCCTGTTGTCAGATAGTTCGGATTCCAGTTGTCGATTAGAATCAAGTACTGTCTTGGTCCACCTGCAACAGTTATGGCAGGTTCCCAGGATGCATCAGGATCCGGAATAGAAATTCCCGTATGTCCTCCAACCGTTGTAACCCAGTTACAGCGAATAGAAGGAAGCGCGATATTTGAAATTAGTGAACAAGGATTTGCGATCCCTGTAATATCCCACATGATAAAATCGTAATCGGAGAAAGTCTGAACATCAAACTGTAGTGTACCCGGATTTACGGTCACTCTGTACCATGCAGAGTTTCGCTCCGGATTATTCCAGCAATTGTAATTTGTTGAAAAGTCGCAAACATTTCCAAATCCTAAAATACCGGGATCCGGTTCAGTTATAGGTATTGATCCGCATACATCAATTGCCGCAGCGCAATCAGCTCCGACAATCGGAGGGTAGGTTTGTGTACCGTCAATGATGGTTATCTCAAATGTACCTGTCATTGAATTATATCCGTCAACCGCAACGTAAATTGAATCACCCGGAGTCAAACCAGTTAATGTTAACTCGGAAAAGTCGTGCCATGACTGACCGCCACCTGAACCGCAATCGGGTCCGTCGTCATTGCAAGCCAGACTTGTAGATGAAGTGGCTGAATTAGCACATCCCGTCGGGAAGCGATAGGCCTGAATCTGTGTATCTGATAACGTATGTGTATGAGTGCGGATTTTTAATTGACCGCTGCCGGGAACCACTGCGCAGAACCAAACAGTATTGATGATCCCTCCTGCAACACACTGTGCGGCATTTGCGGGTTCTCCGCCTGATCCGGCACACTGATTTGTACCATTAACACTTCCGCCAAGAGGAATAAATACGGCCTGGCATGGAAGATCATTTGGTGGGGAGCAAGCGCTGGAGAGGCAGAACTGGAAGTTACCCGGACTACCCGGCGGAGGCGTCCAAAGCCGCACGTAGTATGTATTACCATTGATGACCGGAATAGAAAGGAGAGGCATGTTCGCTCCGGCTGAGTTATCGTCACAGGCAAATTGAGTCAATGCGGCACAACTTCCGGTATAAACGGCCATGGCTACATCCGTTGCAGCCGGCGCCGAACCGGGCTGTGTTTTTAATAAAAGCACTCCGGTATATGTGGCCGTGAAACTTAACCAGATGTCACCGGTCACATTATTTATCAGATTGCCGCAACTTGGAGTCGGATAAGCGATTGCCGATGGCGTGGCACATTCAGTCGTGTAGTTTGTAAATGTACATGACACGTTATTCGCAATGGATCCCAGTGTTACAGCTCCACAGGCGTCATTGCCCGGCGCTGATACTATCTGGGTAATGTTGATATCAAAAGGAATACTGGAAGGGGCAGAATACTGAGTGTTGTTATCAATGACAATGTAATAGGTCTGTCCGGCAGTAAGTGTCACCGAATTTATCGTAAGCGTGCCTGTGGTTCCGATCGCGCTTGCGATACAATTTGTCGTTGCAAGTACATTCGGGCAACCGCCAAAAATGAATAGTCCCGGGTTTAGTCCGGTCGTTGTCATCGAAAGGCGAATACAAATATTGCTTGTCGGTGTGTAACTGAAAACATAATCTTCTCCGCTCATGAAAGGATCATGGCAGGCAGAATTGGCACTGTCATAATCATTGCCAAAGCCTGTTGTAGAAAGGCCGGTCTGGCTAAATGGTATCGAACAAATAGGAGTGGAATTTGCGCAAGTCGCACCTGATGTAGGAGAGACTCCGGCATCTTTCGCACAGATTAAAAATTTTCCCGGAGCATCAGCATCGCTGGTAACCCTTACGTAAAGAGTTTCAGCTGCGCATGGACGGGTCACATTCGCTTCCCCAAAATTCGGATATGTCGTGCTTGTAGTCGCGCAGGCTAAAACGGCGCCACCACAGGTATTAAATACTTCAACACTTGTTCCTGTTACACTCTGACAGGTTGCAGGCGAGGTAATGATTTTTACATTAGAAATTCCGGCTGGCTTATAATATTTTATCCAAACATCTTTTACATCGGTAGTTGAACAATTACCGAATCCGCTTGCAGTTGCATTAATGGTTGAATAGCTAATGTTCGTACAGGTACTATTTATCGTTCCGGCGTATACTGCAGAGTTGCAATTATCGTTCGGCGAATAAGGGGTGAAAGTATAGTAGCAATTGAAAGGGCGCATTGTTGTAGCTCCACCTTGCCCCATATTTGTATTTTCAGTGGTACTATCTACATAAGCCGCGGATGATCCTGTTGCGGAAACCGAATAATAATCACCTGTACAAACTCCGGCAATTCCGATTGACGCGCTGGGGTTAAGAGGTACGTAGGCAGAATTCAGATAGTGAAATGTAATGGCACCAGTTGCCATATCAAGTTTTACCCATGTTAAACTGGCTGGCGCAGCTCCATTTGTTTTTTGCCATTTGCAGGTCCAGCGAACCCAGAGCGCCCCACCGGTTACGTTGTACGAAATTACACTTGTAGACAAATCGTCCCATAAGGGAGCAATTATCGGGAGGTTAGTCGTGTTGTTGCTTAGCTGATTATTCGGTTGAGGTGGTACAGTAAGTGGATAAGATGCAGAAGCAGGAGCAAGGGCCATCCATCCGTTAGTAGATAATATGACCTTAGTATAAGTAACTCCGGCAAATACAAAACTAAAACCGGCCGGTGCAATTAATGTATCCCATTCGTCAACCGAAGCTGCCGGTACAATTACATTGACCGGTACCGGGGTGGTTGCTGTAGGAAATGCAGGAGGAGTAGCAGCAGTTACAGCAAATGTATGTGGTATGCCATTTATTGTTTGTCCGCTCATGAATGATGAGAGACAGCAAAAGAACAATAGGAGGGAGATTTTAGTAAATGTGTTATTCATGCATTCTTAATTTAGAATGGTAACAATGTAATAAATAATATGTTCGCCCAAAAAACAATTGGGGCGAACATATCATTTTATATTAACAAACTTAGTTCTTAAAGAACTGGGTTTGAAGAGTGATTTCGCTATCTCCGGCCTTGGAAATTCTCAAATAATACACTCCGGAGGCCAGCTGAGTAATATCCGTTGTAATCTGATTTTTGCCCTTCAATCCTGTCGATGTTTCCGAATATACCGTTCTGCCGGCAATATCAACTATGCTGATCTGGATATTTCCGTCTTTTTCCTGGTCAAACTGATAAGTAATTGTGTTTTTGGAAGGGTTAGGGAAAACCTCTAAAACTGAATTCTTTTTACAGTTTATGGCAATGACTTCCGAGTAAGAAAATCTGCCGTCAATATCAACCTGCTTCAGACGATAATAACGAATGTCATTGCACATCTGATTGTCAATAAAGCTGTAAGATAGTTTTGAAGTACTGGTACCGTGACCAAATCCACGAACAGTTCCCATCGTTTCAAATTCATTACCGTCGTTGCTTCTTTGAACTTCGAAGTAATCGTTATTTGTT
>CAZAON010000077.1:0-1668 GCA_964486655.1 uncultured Flavobacteriales bacterium | reverse complement strand
CCGATTCGAAAATTCCCCCGACGGTAAGAAGCAACGGAGTTTTAATGGCGCAGGTTGTTCCTGAAGGCGGATTTGTAACAGGTCAATCATCCGTTGTTGAACTCGATGGATGGAACTGGGAAGACGCCGTTTATAAGGCTGATGATGGTATTCATCTGAACTGGCCGAGAATGTATACTATTTTTAATCATCCGACAGAAACGGAAGAGCAACAGAAACAAAAAACAGAATCGTCTCTAAATGCGATTGAACAATTATTTAATGATGCTAAGGCATATAGCCTGAATCCTGCACCTGAAGAAAAAAATGTTAAGCTGGAAGCAATGCGCGGTTTGTTTGACGGCAGTAAAAAACTTTATGTTCATTGTGATTATGTAAAATCAATTGTTAGCGCTGTGACTTTTGTAAAGAAATATGGAATTAAAATGGTTTTGGTAGGAGGGAATGATTCTCATATGGTAACGGATTTATTGAAGACGAATAATATTCCGGTTATTCTGAGACAAACACATTCGCTTCCTCCAAGAGAGGATGATGATGTTTACCTGCCTTATAAATTACCAGCCATTTTACAGAATGCAGGAGTAACATTTGCGATTAGCGTGGATGGTTCATGGCAGGCACGTAATCTGATGTTTAATGCGGGAACGGCAGAGGCATTCGGATTAACAGCTGAACAGGCATTAGCCTCGATCTCATCCACTCCGGCAAAAATTTTAGGCATTGATGACAGAACCGGTTCGCTGGAAGAAGGAAAGGATGCTACATTATTTATTTCTGATGGCGATGCACTTGATATGAGAACAAATAATGTAATTCGTGCATTTATCAGGGGGAAAGATATTAATCTGGATAATATCCAAAAACAATTGTACAGGAAATATAAAGAGAAGTATAAACAATAAATTATGAAATATTCAGGGATCTTCATCATTGCGGCATGTATCAGCTTATTTGCATTATTTGGTGATTATATTAAGGCAGCAAATCCTGCTGAGCCTGTTGATGAAGTCAAATTCGATTACATTGCCGATCGTTTTGCCGACATACAGGTTTTAAGATATGAAGTACGCGGATTTGAAAGTCTTACTTTGAATCAAAAGAAGCTGGCTTATTATTTAACACAGGCCGGACTGGCCGGTCGTGATATTTTTTATGATCAGAAAAATAAGCACAACCTCACAATCCGTAAAACACTTGAGGCGATTCTTCTGACGTATAATGGCGAGAAGAAGGGGGGTAACTGGAATCAGTTCACGTTATACTGTAAGAGATTTTTCTTCGCGAACGGAATGCATCATCATTATTCATCAGATAAGATGTTTCCCACATGTTCTCAGGAATACTTCGCGCAATTAATTAATGGTTCAACATATAAGCAACTTCCGCATGGTGGTTTATCAAAAGAGGAATTCATTAAATCAATTACAAAAATAATTTATGATCCTCAGATTGATCCGAAGCAGGTAAATCTTTCGGCCGCTGATGTCATTAAAGGAAGTTCAAATAATTTTTATGAAAATGTGACTCAAAAGGAAGTGGAGGATTATTATAAAAAGATTAAAGAAAGTGATCCGAAAAATAAATCTCAGATCGGTTTTAATACCAAAACAGTGAAGGTGGGAGATAAAATTGTTGAGAAGGTATGGAAGACAGGAGGCATGTACT
>CAZAON010000076.1:0-22192 GCA_964486655.1 uncultured Flavobacteriales bacterium | reverse complement strand
GTTACACATGTCGCATTAGAAGTCAGCACACAGGTTACGATATTTCCGGTTGCCAGAGATGAATTCGAATACGTCGGACTGTTGGTGCCTACGTTCGTACTTCCGACTTTCCACTGATAAGAAGGAGATGCTCCGCCATTTGTCGGTGTAGCGGTGAAGGTGACATTCGTACCCGAACAAATTGTTGTGCCGGGATTCGCCGCGATTGAAACGGATGCGGCGACATTCGGATTTACAGTCATCGTCAATCCATTCGATGTAGCCGGATTGCCGGTTGCACACGTTGCAGTGGAAGTCAGTACACAGGTTACGATATTTCCATTCGCCAGAGATGCATTCGAATATGTCGGACTATTGGTACCCACATTCGTACTTCCGATTTTCCACTGATAGGAAGGAGAAGCGCCACCATTAGTCGGAGTAGCGGTGAAGGTGACATTCGTACCCGAACAAATTGTTGTGCCCGGATTCGCGGCGATTGAAACAGATGCGGCGACATTCGGATTCACCGTCATCGTCAAACCATTCGATGTGGCCGGACTACCCGATACACAGGATGCATTGGACGTCATTACACATGTTACAATATTTCCGGTTGCAAGAGATGAATTCGAATAGGTCGGACTATTCGTTCCCACGTTCGCACCTCCGATTTTCCACTGATAAGAAGGGGAAGCTCCGCCATTTGTCGGCGTCGCGGTGAAGGTGACATTCGTACCCGGACAAATTGTTGTGCCCGGATTCGCCGCGATTGAAACGGATGAAGTGACATTCGGATTCACAGACATCGTAATACTGTTCGATGTGGCAGGGCTGCCAGAAACACATCCGGCATTCGAAGTCATGATACAGGTGACGATATTGCCATTCGCAAGAGAAGTTGTGCTGAAAGTCGGACTGTTTGTTCCCGCATTTACTCCGTTGATCTGCCATTGATAAACTGGTGTTGTTCCGCCATTGACCGGAGTAGCCGTGAAAGTGACATTGGTTCCCTGGCAGATTGTTGTTCCGCTATTCGAAGCGATAGAAACACTTGCAACAGATGCAGGCGAAACCGTTACTGATGTCTGATTGGAAGCTTTGAAACAAGGACCGTTCAGTGAAGCAGGCAGATTAAGTGTCCAGTTTACAACAGATCCCGTATCATCTGCAGCACGGTCATAGACCTCAAGAATCCAGTTCCCGTTCGGATTAATGGAACCTCCACCGATTGCCGCGAACGTTGCGAGTGTGGAAGTGATGCATCCCGTGAAAGCGCCGGAAGGCTTATATGTTCCGGTGAAAGGTGCATTCGTAGATGTAGAAGGAAGAACTGCGGAGCCGGCGTCTGAAAAAACCGTATTGGTAAAATTATCACCCGATGCTCCACGCAGATTCGACAATCCTAAAATTGTTCCGTTTGGAGCTCTGAGAAATATTACCAGATCGGCATCGTATGTATGAGTGACATTTATTTTTACTGATATTCCCGATGATGTAACTGTTCCCGTATAACCGCTCACATTAATTGTTCGCGTGGCGCCTGTGCAATTATTATCAGGAATTGAAATTCGATTAGAATTCGTAAAACTCCTGGCTGTATCACCAATGACATCATAAATGCCGGTTGCAGTTGCCGAATAAGAAGCGCCTGTCTGACCGGCAATCGCGATTCCGTCTTTCCTCCACTGATAAACCGAGTTTGCCGATTGAGAATATGAAAGTAAAACACTTCCGCCTGAGCAGAAACTTAGTGGTCCGTTCGCCGTGACATTGATTGGTGATTGAATAGTGAGAACGGAAATAGCGAGAGAAGAAGAAGTTCCCGGTCCGCATGAATTGGTGCCCGCTACTGTAATATTTCCGCTTGATGCTGCCGCGGAGAAATTTACCGTAATGGAATTGGTATTGTTTCCGGTTGCGATTGTCGCACCTGTTGGGAGAGTCCAGTTATAACCCGTTGCACCGCTGATAGCAGGAACAGAGAACGCGACTCCGTTAACACCCGGACAAATAGATGTAGTTCCGGAAATTGTGCCTGCAGGAACAGGAACGGGATTTACTGTTACGTTGAAAGGTGCAGACGCAGTTCCGGTGAGGCAGCCGTTATTTTTTCCGGCCACTGTAAATGATCCCGATGTTGCATTATTCTGGAATGTGACAGTAATGCTATTCGTAGTTGAGCCTGATGTAATCGTAACATTCGCGGGAACAGTCCAGACATATTCAGTCGCATTTGCAATTGCCGCGCAGGAATAAACGACACCTGTTTGTCCGGCACATACCGTTGATGTTCCGCTGATGTTTCCTGCCGCTGCCGGAGGAAGAAATACACTCAGGTTTGTTCCGTTGTTGCTGCCTGTTACTGCAGGATTCGTACTTATGACACGAATGCGGTAACCTGTTCCGGCAGGAGTAGTTGCAGGAATGACTGCATTAATTGTTCCCGCTGATGTGCCGACCAATGAACCGATGCTGTCTGGAGCGGCGAAACTACCTGATGAATTCGATAATTGCGCTTTGAAAATATTTCCCGCATTTGCCGGACCATCCGTTGTAAAAGGAACACTTACGGCTCCGCCTCTGCATAAATTCGCCGGAGCAATAGTACCGGTAGTTATTGTTGAAAGTACCGATGAGGAAGGAAGTATTGTAAAATTAACATTCGAAAAATCGAAGAAAATATTTCCGACCGATTCAACTTTAATTCTTGCTTTATTTCCGGAAACGTTTGGCAATGTTACAATTTCAGAGCCGTCGTTCGGAGTATTCGATGCCAATGTATATGGAAATGTATAACCACTGTCTAACGAGAGTAGAATGTTGACGTTTGCACAACTGATAGGTGCCACATTCGTTGACGCTACTTTCCATGTAACGGTATTAGGCGAATTGGCGGTCCAGCTGACATTTGTATTTGGTATAGTTACTTTGAAAGTATCACTCGGATTTACGACCGTAACAGTAACAACATTATCATCATGCATCACTCCCGCTCCGTTAAGTTTATTATCCCGTGCGGTCAGTCTGAATGTCATTGTTCGCGCATAGGACGGAAGAATTTCTCCCAATGTTTGTTGATTACGGACGAGATCCTGAATTCGCGGAAACGTTCTGGAAGGAGATGATACTGGAGTAAAATCACGGAACAGCGGCGCATTACCTGATGGACTGTTCGGTGATCCTGAAGGACCCAGGTCGAATTGCTCCCACAGGAATGTGAGCGGGTCGTTGTTCGGATCTGTTCCTGATCCGGTTAAAGTGAATGCGGTAAGTTTGGGTATCGTATAATTTCCGGGAAGAGTTACTGTCGGAGGGAGATTGCTTGTTGAGGTTATTACAGGGCATGAATTTCCTGTACCGGATGTGGCATAAATCTGAATTTCATCATAACTCTTCGTATGAAAAATCGCGTCGCTGTGAGGCTGAATATCATCAGCTCCACAAATTCCCGCATAGGCCATGATTGTCGTTCCGCTTCCCGGTTCGTACGCGGCTGAAGATGCACGGTTACCACTGCACGATCCCGTTGTACTGTTGAATGTATGATTCCCACCGAACTGGTGTCCCATTTCATGAGCGACGTAATCAATGTCATATGCATCGCCGACAGGTGCGCTTGAACCTGTTACTCCGCCTGCCTTATTAGATGCATTACAAACACATCCAAGATAAGCCACGCCTCCGCCACCTGTACTGAACACATGCCCGATATCATAGTTCGCCGAACCGATTACATTGGTACAAGTTGTCTGATTTTGCGAAAGCATCGTGCCCCCGTTATTGTTCGTGTACGGATCGGTTGATGAATTTGTATAAATAAGGAGATTGGTGTTTGCAATTAATGTAAGCCGTATAGATAGTTCCGATTCATAAACCTGAGTGACACGGTTAACAGATGTAACCATTCCGCTCAGAGCGCCCGCAACTGTTCCGCCATAATAAGCCGCGTATTCACCGGTACATGCAAGAGCAAGCCGATATGTACGAAGCTGAGTTCCGCTGCTGCGATAAAGATCAATTTCAGCCTGAGGAATAATATTTTTAGAAACATTTTCGGTCTGGCAAACAAACGGATATAAATTGATGTTGTCTTTCCTGTAAAATGAAATGTACTCATTTGTGTTTCCCAAGGCGGCCGGATCAATTATCACCAAACCTGATGGAGAAATTATCATTGCATGAAATCCCCATTGAGTATAATCCAATCGTGCAATGGCCAGAGGTTCGTCTATGCCTTTTGCGGTGAATGTTTTGATCATCGGAAATTGCGCTGCAAGTGCCGGTTCCATGACGGGTGTGTATGCAACCTGAAAACGCGAGAAAGAACCATCGGGCATTGGCATTGAAATAACCGGACCGTTTGTATATGCTCCGGGCAAAGAATCAATCACAGCCTGATTCAACTTCGAAATCATTGAAGGCAGGTCCAGATGAAATGCCCTGTAAATTTTCGGCACGCTTGAACGTTCGCCTATGGTGACAGATTTTAAATCCCGAATTTCGGACCACACTTCTGAATTTGCCTGGCCGAAGGTTGTGTAGGAAAGGGCCAGAAAAAGAAATACGCAAACTATAATGCGTACCGGATTAAGTACTTTCATTTACTGCTTGATGATAAATTTTTTCGGAGAGTGTTAAATATACTGCCTTTAGGGCATATTGGCAATGTTTTCGGGCCAAGGCAGCGTTATTTGTGGTTTTTCGCCTGAATTTAAATTTTGAGAGGCAAAAAAGTGTGGTAAACCGGCCGGTTTCACAGGGAATTTCAATGAATAAGAATGAGATCGAGGCTCGTTAATTGCCGATAAATATTTTCCTTCTCAGCATTCCGTTTCCATCGGTTATGTTCAGAAAATAAATTCCCGAAGCAAAATCTGATGTTAAAATTGAAACCGAAAAACCGGGAAATGTTTTTTGCAACTGACCTGATCGAACAATTTGTCCGGTTGAACTTTGCAAAGTAAATACACAATCGTTCAGATATTTATTAAAGTGAATGTGCAGCATCTCACCCGATTGCGTTACTAAAATATCACCCGGATCAAAAATATTTTCTGTTTTTAGAATCAATGAAACCAATTGTGTGTCGCGGGAACTGCCGCAACTATCATAGGCTATGAGAATAGCCGTATAATTTCCGGCTTGCGGATAAGTATGTACGGTATTTTGAAGATATGAGATATCACCATCGCCGAATTCCCATCTAAAGCTTATCGCGTTTGCAGATGTATTGATAAAGGTCACATTCAATCCGGCCATTGTATATACAAAAGAAGCCTGTGCTTCCGGCGCGATATGAATGAAATCAGTCATTGTAATAATGCTGTCTACTCCCGCTATGGTATCCCTTGCTTTCAGTGTCACTGTATAGGTTCCGGATTGCTGATACATGTGAACCGGATTTTCGGCAGTGCTTGAATCACCATCTCCGAAATACCAGAGAAATTCATCTGCATCAGCGCTGTTATTCTGGAAATGCACACTGTCCAAACCGCAAATCAGAGTATCCTGACTTTCGAATGCAGGAATAGGAAGAGAAGACCGGTAGAAGGAATCTACAGTTGCAACACTCCAGTTATCCTGTTCATCCATGAATTGCATATAAAGAAAATTGCTTCCACGCGGCACCCATGTAAGATCCAGATTTATGTTTAAGTCGATCGGATTAATAGGAGTGGAAAGGTGGACGGTAATAACACTGTCTCTGTCTTTTACCCAAAAGCGGTAAGAAGAAATTTTTCCGTCTGATGTCGGCCCCTCTCCAGTTTTATAAAAATACTCACTTATCGTCTGACTCCAGAAATAATTTGTTTGCTGAAAGCGAATGTTGAATGTATGTAGTCCTTTGCTCACACCGGCGAATCCGAGTGCGGTATCTAAAATCATTTGAGTTTGAGGGCTCGTTGAAACATAAACTCTCGACGCATAATCTGTATCGCACCAATATTCATATCCAACAAGGTAGGTCTGACTATATGATGTGCCGAATAAAAATAAAAATAAAAGACTTGTTAATAGCTTCTTCATCTGTCTGATTAATAGTCTTGCGCTCCAACGCGAATCTGAATGTTTAACAAGCCTTGCGGATTAGTATTCTGCCCAATATTTTTTTGCTGTATGTGCGGATTAAATGGAACAGATGCGGTTTTAAACGGTTCTAATGTACCATAGACTCCGACATCGTAATTATCTGTTCCGCCATAAACGCCGGGTGATCCCGCTTTGAGATGATAATTTTCGTTATACTGAAAAATATCTCCGGTGGCATTTGTAAAAATATTGAAGACAGGCTGATTCTTGTAATTATTAAACCCGGTATTATTTCCACTCGGGAAATTCATATTCATGGTAAAAATATTGTTCATGAAAACATTACTTGCGCAAGCCGTATCAAAAAAAGCGGCCCCGGTACAGACGGGAGGTGTGAAGCAAAAAATATTATTGTCGAAGTTACAAAGCTTGACATCCTTAAGCATCGTAACAATCGAAGGACAATTGCCTAATGAGAGAAAGTCATTATTTGTTATAACGCTGCTTTGGAAATGTTCAAGATATCCCTCGATGAAATTTTTTGAAATATTAATTCCGCTTGCTCTTCCACCATAAACATTTCCCCTGATCACATTTTCGTAAATAGAAAAATTACGTGCATTTGTCGGCGCATTTCCAGTGAAAGAGAGATAAAGATTTTTTAAAGTGCAACGGGAAATTGTAAAATTAGAAATGCTGTCAGATCCGAATGGAGCGACTTTGATATCGCCGTCAATATCGAAACCTGTTATTAATCCGCCTGATGCCCCTGATCCCAAAATAATATTACCGATTAAATAAGACTCGCCCGTTGCAATTGTTGAATCATGAAAATGACCGGTACCGAAAATCATCACGCTTTTATCAACTAAAAGGTTGCCTACATTAAATATACCGCCGGGAATATAAATCTGATCTCCACTAACTGCGTGAGCCAGAGCTGAATCGGGAGATTCATATTGTGTAACACCTGAAAGGCTTTGAACAGTTATCAGTTTTTGAGCTGAAGCGTCAAAAACAATGACTGAATAGCAAATCAGAATAAAGAGAGCATTTTTCATGATTGAGGGGTTGTATTGGGCAGCCAAAGCGGCTTATGGAAAGAATGCAAATATATTTAAATTATTACTAAGGGAATATATGATATTTTCCTGAATAATTAAATAATTGAGCTGATTTTGTTGGTAATTTCGCTATTTAACTACTCATTACATGTCAAATAAATTTTCACTCTTAATTCTCGCGATTTTAATGCTTAATTCCGCAAATGCCATAACCTTTGGCGGAGCGGGAAATGATTATGGATTGTGGATTATCAGGACTTCAGATAATGGAATTGCTGTTTTAGGTCAGACAGAAAATCAGAGTGCGGATATTTTTCTGGTTAAATTCGATTCCGCGATGAATGTTGAATGGACTAAATCATACGGTGACAATGGAGCCTTTGAAACACCTAATTCTCTTTCTCAGACATTTGATGGCGGATATTTAATTGCCGGTTCCAATCTAAATACCAATCAGGCTACTCTGCTGCGGTTAAATCAAACAGGAGATTCGCTTTGGTCAAACAGTTATGGAACAAATCCCAATGCATTATATCTGGCAGGATATTGTGAACAATTTACGAATGATCAAGTTACAATTGGGATAACCGAAGCGTTGTTTACGGGAGGAACAATTACTTTTCTTTGTCGAACGGACACCTCGGGAAATATTACAGATACACTAACCAGTATAAACGGGAATGCGACAGTTTTACCTGTTTCAAACGGATACCTTCTTACATCAACCGTTTCTTTTCTTACACCGGCAGCAATTAATTTATCACGACTCGATTCCGTTACCGGCCATTCATTCACAAAAGTATTTTACGACAACAATCTCAACCTGGATATAAACGGAATGTGGTCTGCAAATTCAGGGAACGTATTTCTAACTTCAGGCTGGACCAATTTATATACTTTAAATCCGGTACTGACTGAATTTTATCTGCTTCAAACAGATGCTGACGGAGATTCAATATGGAGTAAGCACTGGGGTACTGCGGATAATAATCAGCTGTATCACATCATCGGTGCCGGCACTAATTATTATTCAGCGGGAATTTCCGATTCAGCGTCTATTCATTCGGGATTGCTTTTCAAATTCGATTCAGCCGGAAATATTGTATGGGAAAAAAATCTTGGTCCTTCTTTACATGCAAACGCGCTTGTCAATTATTCTTCAGGCTACCTGATTGCAGCAGGCGACAGCACGAGTTCAACAAACGGAAATATTGACATCTGGGTCATGATGGCAGACAGTCTTGGAAATATCATATACAATACCAATACATCCATATCAAATACACCTGTCGCAGGCAATGAAATACAATTGTTTCCGTCACCGGCAAATGAGTTCGTTCAATTAAATTTTAAGGGATTCAAAGCGAATAAAAACTATCGTTGTTCAATTATTTCGAACGAAGGGAAATTAATTCGACAATTTCAAATAAATGAAAGCAGTACAAATATTGATCTGATGAATTTCAAACGCGGGGCATATTTTGTGCGTATATCGGATGAGCAGGGAAAAATTATTGCAGTAAAGAAATTACTCGTTAATTCAAAATAAACGGTTTTTGAATTGAAAGCCCGTTATTACTAAACCTTGCAATGTAAAATCCGCTGTGCAGATGATCATAACTGAGCTCGGTTGAAATTTCGGAAATTTCTTTCTTATCAATTAACTTCCCTTCAATATTAAAAAGTTCAAAAAGGAGTTTCTCGTTTTCAGGATTTCTCAAATAAAGGATTCTGTCATTCACGAAAAGAGAAATCAGTTTTTCCTGACCGGCGCTGTTTATCCCAACACTGAATTGCACAAATGCACAATCGGATGCCGTGCAACCGTTAGTATCTGTAATAGTAACGCAATACTGACCACCGGTTGTAACAGTCAGTTGCTGACTGATTTGAGAATTTGACCAAAGGTAATTGGCAAATCCGGGTCCTGCATCGAGAACTACATTTGAAGATGATGCTAAAACAGTATCAACCCCAAGGTCAACGGTGGGTTCCGCAAAAACAACAGCTTCGACAGGGATTCGCACACTGGTACAATTTGAACTTACTGCTTCGGCATAATAGGTTGTGCTTGTAGAAATTGAAGGAGTAATGAAAGTGCTTCCAATATACAATTCGTTAATTCTGACAGGTGAATCAAACCATCTGATTGTATCAGTTGAATTCGCGGATAATACTACGCTGCCGTTTCCGCATCGTGAGCCGTCAATCGAAACGGGCGCCGCGATACCTGCTGTAATAGTTGCGGTAACAGGCACCCTTGAACTAAAACAGGTTGTTCCGGCCTGCACATAGTAAGTCGTATCATTTACCAGATATGGAGTGTCAAAAGTCGTTCCTGTATTAAAAGAACTCCCACCGCTTGCGACCTTATACCATTTTATCTGTTCAGGTGAAGAAGCGGTAAGTGTTACAAAGCCCGGACCACAATGAGATTGATTGGTAACTGTTGGAGAAGCAGGTGCTGCTGTAAGAACAATTGTTTCATCGAGATAATTTCGTTCCGGAATCACATCGTGGTCATTACCGGTAAAACAATGAAAATTGTAAGTGCCGCCGGCAGACATATCGACTGTTGTAGAGAAGGTAAGTGTTTTTGTTTCATCCCTGTCTACAGAAGATGAATAAGTTTGGTTAAGCGTTTGTGTTATCGCTCCGGTAATTTCTACGGTGACGGGAATTCCGGTAACTGTTGCTTCACCGTAATTGGTAATTTCCACTTTAATCTGCGCATTGGAAGTTGCACATGTTCCTGTCAGGGGAGAAACCAGGGCAGTGACTGTCGTATAATTCAATTTATTACTGACGCTTCCAGAAGAATTTGTTCTTACTACAAAGGCGTCTTCATTATAGTTGTCATTTGCAAAACTGTGCGTATGTCCGACAACGATATAACCACCATCAGAAGTTTGTATTCCCGAATATCCATGATCATGCTCGTCTCCTCCATAATATTTTTGCCAGTCAAGGTTCCCCGCATTGTCAATCTTCACCATCCAGATATTAGGGTCAGGCCATGTTCCTCCTCCGCTGGTTCCTGTAGCGATATAGCCGCCATCATCAGTCAGGTCAATATAATGAAGATCATCCTGATCATTTCCACCATAAGTATCTGACCAGATTACATTGCCGGCAGTATCTGTTTCTACAATATAACCGTTGTTTCCGCTTCCGCCAATTCCGTTTGTATGTCCGCACATAATAAATCCGCCACCATGAGAAATCGCGACAGATTCGATATTATCGGTTCCTGTTGTTCCGAAAGATTTTGTCCATAAACTGTCACCCTGATCATCTGTTCGAATGAGGAATAAATTACTATTGGATTGTCCGCCAACAATAAATCCCCCGTCGGGTAATAATTTTATGGAGTTGGCATCATCATAACTGTTCCATCCGTATAATTTACTCCAGATAGTACTTCCGTTATCATTAATCTTAAGAATAAATGCGTCATAATAATGCGCGGGAGAAGAAGTCGAATATCCGACAAGTACAAAATCTCCATTCGGCAATTCAACAATATCCTGAGCTCTGTCAATTCCACTACCGCCCCAGTTTTTTACCCATTGCAAAACGCCGGATGAATTAAGTTTCAGATAAATTGCATTATCACTGCTGCTAAAACTTCTGCTATAACCACAAATAATAAATCCCCCGTCAGATGTTTGATATCCCTTATAAAAACAATCTTCTTTATGATTCGGTCCGTCGTATCTGAATGTCCAAATGGTATCTCCATCCTCATCCATACGAATTACCAATCCGTTTGTATCGTTGCTATTAAAATCAGCTGTGTAACCTGTGAGAATAAAATCACCATTTGAAGCCTCCTGAACGTGACGGAAACAATCGGTACTCTTCATACTATACAAACGCTCCCATGATGCGGCAAAGCTTTCATGAGTAACAAAGAAGTATAAAAAAGTAACGAGTAAAGCTTTCTTCATTTGTCAGGTTTGACATTTCGTGTTTACAATTTCAGCATTTTGTTTTTAACTTCAAAATACACATGATTAAAAACGCTTATATATGAAGCGTTTTCAGATCAAATAATGCTGATTTGATTCTTAATCTTGTTGTTTTACCAATCACAAAACGTTGTACGCCAAAAAAATCAAAAAAGATATGATATTAAAAAAAACCGAACTGAATTTCATAAAAAAACGCCCCGAAGGGCGTTATACTATTTCTTTTTATTCTTGCTTCCGGGAGGACGACCTCTGCCTCTGCGCTTAGCGGATCCTGCACTTTTTGTTTTTGGACGACCCGGACCTCTTCCTGATTTAGGCGGACGACCGGGACCACGACCACTTCCTTTCGGACGACCCGGACCTTTACCTGAACCTTTCGGACGACCACGTTTCCCCTTTTTTCCCGGAGGACGACCGGGACCGCGACCACTTCCTTTCGGTCGACCCGGCCCACGACCTGAAGAACTTTTTTGTTTTTTTGCTAATGAATTAAGTTGCGATTCAATATTTCTTAGAGTTTCAACTAACTCGGTAATACCTGCAACTAATGCACTTTTTGTTTTTGGTCTTGCCATGATTGTAGTTTATTAGTGTTTATTCTAGTAAGGCAAAAGTATAAATTATAATGAACTAAAAAAGTTTTTTAGTTCATTACTTCATTTGTTTAATTTTTCTTTAACACTTTTTGATTATACATTTTAATTAATTAATTGATGTGAAGAATTCAATGACTAATTTCATTCAAACTAAATTAATTTTCATTGACAATATAATATTTAAGTCGAATATCGTTTAAAAAGGGAAATAAAAGTAAATTTTGTTTATGATTTTAATCATGAAACAAAACAAGAAATAATATTTTAAACAGCGAAAATAGTTAAGCTATTTTTCACTGAAGTGAGTTTAGTTCTGAAATGATATTTATATAATTCGATTTTTAATTTTCACGATGTGTAAGATTCAGGGGCAAATAATTATTTTATTAAGAGTATATACTTGTTAAAAAAGTGCTTTTTTTAGATCAGTATCAGAATTGCTGCGGTTTTTACTTTGATTTTAGTTTGAAAAATAAAGTTTGAAAAAAATCTTCAAAATCGCCTGATTTCTTATTTGTAATAGGTTGATTGTTATTTCTGAATCTGTAAGAATTGATTTTCGTTTATTATGAAATCCACCCATGGGGTTTGGGGATATTATGCATTTGAAACAACTCAGTATTTTATTTACAAAGCTTGAAAGAAAGAAGAGAAAATCTCCGGCTTTTTTCCATTGCTTCTTTTTTGGGCTGTATTCGATGATTTTTTTATTCCCCATGAGTTCTACCGCGACACATATCAGTGGTGCCGACCTGACATATCGATGGATAAGTGGGAACACTTATGAAATTACCTTAACGCTATATCGAGATTGTTCCGGAATCGCGGCGCCTAACAGTGTTACAATAAATTACAAATCGGCCTCATGCGGAAGTAATAATAACATTACGCTGAATAAAGTAAGCGGAACCGGATTAGAAATAACTCAGCCTTGTTCTACCGCAACCACTACCTGTAACGGCGGATCAAATCCGGGTATACAGAAATACGAATACATCGGAACGGTAACATTAGGATCAGCTTGCAGTGATTGGGTTTTCAGTTACAGCGTTTGTTGCCGTAATTGCGCAATTACCACATTGACATACACTCCGAATAATTGTTCAGGAGTCCCTGCAACTTATGTTGAAGCAACATTAAATAATCTTACTTCGCCCGCAAATTCTTCTCCGGTCTATACGAATCCGCCCTTATCTTTTCTATGCCTCGGACAAACATTTCATTATAATCATGGCGTTTATGATGCAGATGGTGATTCGCTCGTATATTCATTAATCACTCCACGTTCTGCTCAGGGCACAAATGTGGTATTCGATGCCGGATATTCTGCAACCAGTCCGATTTCTTCTTCTCCCGCATTGACAATAAATGCCGCGAATGGAGATATGACCATGAATCCTTCACAGGTTGAAGTTGCTGTTATGGCAATCCTGATTAATGAATATCGAAATGGCGTTCTGATTGGCACAGTTGTACGCGACATGGAAGTATGGACGCAGGCATGTTCAAACTTATTACCGACAGCGACAGGTATAAACGGAACAAACAACTACAGTACTATTGCATGCCCCGGAAATCCAATCACATTTAATATTAACTCCAACGACCTTGATGTAGCGCAATCACTGACTATGTCGTGGAATAATGGGATTCCCGGAGCAACATTCAACGTAAGTTCAGCTTCTCATCCTGTAGGTACATTTTCATGGACACCAACAGCGGCTGACGCACGGGCTCAACCATATACTTTTACTGTAACCGTTCAGGATGATGCATGTCCCGCGAATGCGTATCAGACATATTCATATAGTATAACCGTTCCACAATTTACCGCATCAATAAGCGGAGTAAATTCAAATTGCGGTTCTCCCCTGACCGGTTCCGCATCAGTTACAGCAACGGGAAATGGTCCGTTTCAATATTTATGGAGTCCGGGTGGTAATACAACAAGTTCAATCAGTAACCTGGCGGGTGGCACCTATAGTGTTTTGGTTACGAATGCAAATGGATGTACGCTGAATCCTTCCGTAACAATTTCTTCTCCTTCAATTCTAAATGCGAATTTAACAGGCATCACTCAGGTGACGTGCTTTGGTCTGAATAACGGATCCGTTTCCGTGAATGCATCCGGAGGAACATCGCCTTATACATATTCATGGTCGCCTTCGGGTGGATCGGGAGCATCTGCAACCGGTTTATCGCCCGGCACATATACGGTTACAGTAACCGATTCCAAAGGTTGTACGAAAACGGCAAGTACGACGATTACTCAGCCTGCCACATTAATTACGGCAACGGGTGGATCAGCATTGCAATGTTTTGGATTAACAAACGGAACAGCATCGGTTGGTGCTTCGGGCGGAACGACGCCATATACTTACAGCTGGTCGAACGGAGGCACGACTTCTTCAATTAATTCACTATCGTCAGGCAGTTATACCGTGACAGTGACCGATGCGAGAGGATGTACAGCCACAGGAACTTCGAATGTAACTCAGCCAGCCGCATTAGGTTTATCGGTAAGCATTACACAGTCGCTATGCGGACTAGCAAACGGAGGCGCATCAGTTACAGTTTCGGGTGGTGTTCCTTCGTATAATTATAACTGGTTGCCGGGTGGAAATAATTCATCATCCATTTCAAATGTCCTTTCAGGAAACTATACAGTAACTGTAACTGATAACAATGGCTGTACGATTTCATCAGCTGTTGGAATTTCAAATATAAGCGGTCCACAGATAAATCTGACTTCACTTTCGGATGCGACATGTTTCGGACTTAGCAATGGTTCCGCATCGGTTTCTCTCTCCGGAGGAAATGGTCCGTTTACTTACAGCTGGTCTCCTTCAGGGGGAACCTCATCGACAGCTACCGGTCTCGCAACCGGTAATTATATGGTGACTGTAACTGATGTCAATAATTGCGTTGCTTCAATTCCTTTGACGATAAATGAACCTCCGCTGCTTCAATTAAGCACTTCACCGGTAAATCCGACATGCTTCGCGCTCAACAATGGTTCGATCTCAGCAAATGCTGCCGGAGGAACTCCGTCTTATACTTATAGCTGGTCGGGCGGATTTCCGAACTCATCAACAATTAATTATTTATCGCCCGGTACATATTCTGTACAGGTAACTGATACAAAAGGATGTACTGATACGGCAACGGTAACACTTACCGAACCTTCCCAATTAACAGCATCGGTATCTTCTATTGCGGATGTAAGTTGCTTTGGAAGTAATAACGGATCCGCGTCAATAACATCATCAGGAGGAACAACTCCATATTCTTATAACTGGACTCCGGGAGGATATAGTTTGTCTTCAATTTCGGGATTAAGTCCGGGTGTATATACAGTTCAGGTCACGGATGCAAATAACTGTACTGTTGATGTACCGTTTGCAATCAACGAGCCTCCGGTATTAAATTCCATAATCAACCAGACAGCTGCAATTTCCTGTTATGGTGATAACAATGGAATGGTACAGGTTGTAACAACAGGAGGCACACCGCAATATTCATATATATGGAATCCAAATGGTGAAACTACATCATCGGTTTCAAATATTATAACCGGAAACTATTCCGTTCTGGTAACAGATGCGAACGGATGCACGTCAACTTCTTCCATATCCGTTAATGAACCTGCGCAATTAAATGTATCGGCCATTAATGTTACAAATGTATCCTGCTTTGGAGGAGGAGACGGAAGTGCGACTATTGATGTAAGCGGAGGCACTGCTCCATTCACCTATCAATGGAGTTCGGGAGGAGCATCGGGAAATATTTCAACCACACTTATTGCAAATACATATTCGGTAGTTGTGACTGATGCTAATGGCTGTTCCGATTCTGTTTCATTCACTATAACTGAACCGACCCTACTTTCAGCGACAATATCTTCTACACCTGCATTGTGTAAAGATGCGGCCAGCGGAAGCGCGACTGTAATACCTTCGGGAGGTTCTCCTCCTTATTATTATACCTGGAACCCGGGCAATCAAAATACCGCAACTGTATCGGGATTGAATGCGGGGACATATTCTGTTTTGATAACGGATGTAAGGGGATGCGCTCATAATATTTCAGTTGCGGTAAGCGAGCCAACTCCACTTTCGCTTACAACTTCGGTAGTAAGCGCGAAATGCGGTAAGTCGAACGGCAGTGCTTCTGTTTCGGTTACGGGTGGTACACCGGGTTATACTTACCTATGGAGTAACAACACGACCGCTTCAAATATCACGAAGGTATTCGCGGGAGGTTATACAATTGAAGTAACCGATGCTAATGGCTGCGTGGCTTCCGATGTCGTCACTGTACAAAATACAACCGGTCCGACAGCAAGTATTAACTCTGTTACCAATGTCACCTGCTATGGAGGAAACAATGGCGCGGCTTCCATTATTGTTAACGGAGGTTCGTTGCCTTACTCATATACATGGTCAACAATAGGCGGATCAGGTTTAAATGCAACAGGCTTGCAGGCGGGCACCTATGTTGCAACTGTTACGGATAATCATAATTGTATCGGAGTAGTTTCAATAGATGTATTGGAGCCGCCACAAATTACTCCTGTCATTTCCACGACACCGGTTACCTGTCCGGGTGGTGGAGACGGAAGTGCGAATGTAACTGCTACGGGAGGAACAGGAGCACTGACTTATACATGGAACACCGGTGTTTCCGGGAATTCAATTTCGATGAAACAGGCGGGTGCTTATTCTGTTACAATAACAGACCAGATAAATTGCACATCAACTTTCCAGGTGAATATTCCCGAGCCTCCATCATTGATTGCGAATATGAATTTGCTGATTCCTGTTTCATGTAACGGAGGACAAAATGCGGCTGCGGAAATTGTTGTTACGGGAGGAACATCACCATACAGATATTTATGGAATGAAACTAACGACACAAACTCATCGGTAAACGGATTAGCTGCAGGAAATTATAATTCAATAGTGACGGATGCGAATGGCTGTACAACCACAAGTGCAATAATAATTAACGAACCGACACCTTTAATTGCACAGGCATCAACGACGATAGGAACATGTAACCAATCAAACGGAAGCGCAACCGCAATCGCGAATGGTGGAACTCCGCCATACACTTATTTCTGGCAGGAGACCGGACAAACAACATCGACGATTGCAGGATTATCGTCAGGAAGTTATACAGTAACGATTACGGATGTGAACGGATGTGAATCGTCGGTAACGGCGAATGTGATGAATACCGGCATGTTGAGTGTTTCGTTGTTATCTTCAAAACCCGTGAGTTGTTTTATGGGTAGCGACGGTGAGGCTTTGGTAACGGCAGTAAATGGTTCTCCGCCTTATTCATACTCATGGCAATCGGGCGGAACATCAGCATATGAAACCGGATTACCGGCAGGAACATTCGATGTAATCGTAACCGATACAAATAATTGTTCGCAAACTTTATCAGTTGTAATAACCGAGCCGACGTTACTTTCCGCATCTGTTACAACTGAAGATGTAACATGCTTTGGTTTTGGCAACGGAGAAGCAACTGTTGTTGCAACGGGCGGAACAGGAGCGTACACCTATTCATGGCAGCCGGGCGGATCAATTTCTTCAACGATATCTTCACTCGCCGGCGGAAATTACAATGCAATTGTTTTTGATGAAAACGGTTGTTCGATAACTGTACCTTTTACAATTAATGAACCGGCGGAACTGAGGGTAAACACATTCACTACTTTGGCCGGTTGTATGTTGTCAAACGGAACAGCAACAGCGCTTCCGGTCGGTGGAATTCCTCCATACAATTATGAGTGGAGCCCGGGGCAATCGAACACAAGTCTGTTGGAAAATATTCCTGCCGGATCATACGCTATTGAGATTACAGATGCAAACGGCTGTACCGCCATTTCACATGCATCGGTTTCGAATACGGTATCACCTTCGGTAAGTGTCGTTTCAAATATTCCGGCATCATGTTTCGGAGGGTCAGACGGATCAACGGAGATTTCGATAACGAACGGAACAGGACCATTTACCTACAACTGGTTCCCGAACGGAGACACAACACTTGTTGCAAATAATCTTGCCGCGGGTGATTACAGCTTTACGGTTCGTGATTCGAATAATTGTTTCAGCTCGACGACTGTTACTATTGCTCAGCCACCGGTAATTGCAGCATCGGTAACATCACAGGCAGCTTCCTGCTTTGGAGGCAGCGACGGATCTATTCAATCTGTTATTTCGGGCGGTACATCTCCATATAATTACCTTTGGTCAAACGGAGACACGACTTCATTGGCAACAAATCTCCCTTACGGTACATATTCATTAATGGTAACGGATGCAAATGGTTGTCAGAAACAATTCTTCTGCGATGTCAACCAGTCGTCGCTGCTAACGGTCAGTTTACAGACAACTGATGTCAATTGCTTTAACGGAAGTGATGGAATGGCAATGGCCATTGTTACAGGCGGAAGCGGTAACTATTCTTATTTATGGTCCAACGGCTCTACCGGTCAAACTGCAATAGATCTGAATTCAGGGAACTATTCCGTTACTGTAACCGACTCACGGGGTTGTGTTACACAATCATCAGCCACAATTAATCAGCCTGCGCAACTCACAAGCACATTCTCAACCAGCGATGTTCGTTGCTTCGGAGGAAGTGATGGAAGTGCGACAGTAATAATGAACGGAGGGACTTCACCCTATAACTATGACTGGGCGCCATTTGGAGGACAAAATAATTCAGCCGTGAATCTTTCTGTTGGTGATTATTCGGTGACCATCCACGATGCACACGGTTGTATACATCAACTTTTAATTCCGGTGAATTCTCCTTCTCAGCTTGTATTAAGTACTTCGTCCGATTCAACGCATTGCTATGACGGAAATGACGGAAGCGCGCAGGTGGCGGTAATCGGCGGCACATCCCCGTACTCTTATTTCTGGACAAACGGTTCTACACAGCAAACAGCGTCACAACTTCTTGCAGGCGACTATATAGTTGCAGTTACCGATTCAAACGGTTGCATGACACAACAGGCAGTCACAATCAATGAACCAACACCGGTAATCGCGACAACGATAACTCCTTCCATCATTTGTATCGGACAGCCTGCGCTGATACAGGCCGGTGCATCGGGAGGAACGCCCGGTTATACTTACAGCTGGAATAATGGCGTTGATTCAATACAGCAAAATGTAAATCCCCAAACAACGACCGTCTATACAGTTATAGCAAAAGATATTTACGGTTGCCAGTCACCAGCACAGTCAGTTACTGTTTCGGTGCAACCGCCGTTGGCACCCACAATCGCTACACCCGATACCATTTGCCAGGGTTCAAGCGCCGTACTGCTTGGATTTTGCTCAGGTGGAAATGGGGGTCCGTACCATTACTCATGGAATACAGGAGGTACAGGAACATCAATTACCGTTACACCAACAACTACAACCAGTTACTTCCTGACTGCAACAGATGAATGCGGAAGTCCGGCAGTAACAACATTGGTACACGTTGCCGTTAGTCCGACTCCGGTTGTGGACTTCACCCAAAGCGAATATTCAGGCTGCCAGCCATTGTCAATTGACTTTGCTGACAGCACCGATATGGATGGAAGAGAATATTACTGGTCATTTGGAGACGGCGAATCGGATATAACCGAAAACCCTACTCACGTTTATACACAGCCGGGAAATTACACGGTGAATCATGTCGTAACATCAGAAATGGGTTGCGTTAGCAGAAAAACAAAATCCGCAGCCGTTAAAGTATATGCCATGCCATATGCCGACTTTCGGGCCGATCCGGAAACGACATCGGTGATGGTTTCCGCAATAACATTTTACGAAAACTGTAACAATACGAATACCTGGGAATGGAATTTCGGAGACCAGACCGGAAATTTCATTCAGAAAGACATCAGTCATTCTTATTCCGATACGGGAAGCTACAGAGTCAGGTTGGTTACGACAAGTGATAAAGGATGCAGAGATACAACTTACAAATATGTTGTCATCAAGGGTGAATTCGGTTTCTATATTCCTAATGCATTCAGTCCGAACAACGACAATGTGAACGATGTATTTGCACCGCTCGGATTAGGAATAAAGAGTTTTACGATGGCGATTTACGATCGTTGGGGTGAAAGAATATTCACAACAACAGATCTCTATAAAGGATGGAATGGCATTTCGCAAAATGGAGAAATGCTGAGCCAGTCGGGTGTCTATGTTTATGTTATTAGCGTAACTGATTTACAAAACAAGACACATGAATACACCGGTCATGTAAGCCTTGTCAGGTAAACGCATTTGCAATTATTCCCTGACCGGCTTACCCAGTAGCGCCTTTTTTAATTCAAAGAGGCTCTGACAAGTTTCGAAGTCCTCCACCTTTTCCATGATTCCGATGAATGTATCTAACACCGATACTTTTTCCTTCTTGCTTATGTCATCGTGCTGTGAAAGAAATTTGAATCGCTCATAAGCGGACATTTGTACAAGTTCACGCGAGCGATTAATAAATGTCTGTTCGGTTTGTTCTGAAAAATTTACTTTTCTAATCATGGCAATAATAACGGCGAATGAACTTCCGGGTTATATAAATCGGCAGGAATAGTTATTAACAGCAAAAGTTATTGTGGATAAATAAATACGCACATCAGTGTAACTCCCTTTAACGATGGGCTTTTCAGAGGTTCTACATCATTCATGATTACTCATTGAGGATCGTATAATAGTCAGAGCAACACAAAAAACATTTTAAAATTCCGAACAGGTATACACGGTCATTTCATAAAATTAGATGTTTTAAAAAAGAATACTATTTTTACTTTTAATTAAAGTCAGATTAAAATATTCAATATGAAAAATTTATACTTTTTGTTCCTTCTGTTGATAATACCGGAAATCACTTTGGGCAGTCATGCTATGGGTGCCGATATCTCATATAATTGTCTGGGTAACAACCTATACCAGATCAATTTTACGTTTTATCGTGATTGTAGTGGTATTCCAGCACCTTCAACACTTTCACTTGATTATGGAACCGGCTCAATTAATTTGAATCCGTTACCGAATATGCCTGTGTATTTACACACTGCCTGTCCTACGGCCACAACAACATGTAACGGAGGCACGGTAATCGGAATTGAAAAATGGGTTTATTCAGGTGTGGTAACATTACCTGTCGGAACCATAACTGTTTCACATCAGGAAAGCGCCAGAAATGCGGCTCTCACTACTATAGCCGGTGCAGGATCAGACAACTTATATGTATATGCAACGATTGTAAATAATCCCGGCGAATGCAATGAATCACCTGTGTTTTACGCCGAACCAACCGTGATTTTATGCCTTGGAAATTTCTATTGCATTCCTCCTTTTGTGAATGATCCCGATGGCGATTCACTTGCATTTGAACTCATCACTCCCAGAACCGGATCATTTGCTTCGGATACGGTAAGTTTTTTAACGGGTTATTCGACTCAGTCGCCACTTACTTCGAGTGTTCCCATTACGATGAATCATTCTAACGGTGAATTATGTCTGCTGCCAAATGTATTAGGTGAAGTTACTCCAATTGCGATGCTTGTAAGCGAATACCGCAATGGAATTTTAATTGGCCAGGTTGAAAGAGACATGCAGGTAAGGGTTGAGCAATGCAATAATAATTTACCTGATTTAGTTGGCTTCAACGGTTTACCGGTAACAACTCTGAATGTATGCGCGAATCAGCAAAATTGTTTTTTCATAACCGGCTCTGACCTTGATGCTGCCAATACTACATTCGTTACATGGGATGGTGGATTATCAAATGCAGTTACGACACATTCATTCGGGCACAGAGACACTTTATATATTTGCTGGACACCTTCCGATTCTGACACCTTGCAATCAAATTGTTTTAATGCAACTGCAACGGATGATAACTGTCCGTTTCCCGGACTAACTTCCAAATCCTATTGTCTGAATGTCATTCCATCCTATATATGTAATCCGAATGGAATCAATGAAGTTGCGAATAACTCATTCGCACTCTTTCCTCAGCCTGCGGTAAACGAATTGAATTTTCAATTTGAGGCAATTCAACAAAAACGTTTCCTGAATATTTATCCAGTGTCAGGGAAAGCAATCGGACGATATGAAATAAATGACAAACGACTCACAATAAATACATCATCAATGTCCGGTGGAATTTATATTGCAGCCGTGACCGATGAATTTGGAAGTGTGCTATCGTCTCAACGGCTGATCATAATCAGGTAATCAGTCTTTCGTCAAGTCTTAAAAATTACCGCTTCACAATTTTTAAATGTTGCGAATTCCCCGCGCTATTAATTTGCACTGTATAGATTCCTGCGGGCAGATTTTCTCCGAATGAAAATTCAATAACATCATTTCGTTCCGTTACCAATCGGCCCGTTGAATTGAAGATTTTTACACTGGCATTTTCAGAAAATGAAAAAGTGAAATCATACGAAGATGGGTTCGGAAAAATTCTGACATTTTCATTCGTCAATGGATTTATATCCGTACTAACAGGAAAACAA
>CAZAON010000075.1:0-11909 GCA_964486655.1 uncultured Flavobacteriales bacterium | reverse complement strand
CGGCAGAAGACGGGGTATTATTTCCCAAGCCCCAGAATTTGTCAGGGTAGTAGCTGTATGATGTCTGGAATCTGAATATCCTGTCTTCTTCCGGAAAAAAAATGGTTGAGTTTAAGACTATGACTTTTTGCTCACGCAAAGTATATAAAGCCAGAAGATTTACATCGGAAGTACGGGAATGAAAATCGTCCTTTTTGACCTTGAAGAAGTAAGCGCCTGCCGCTCCGAATCCCCAGCTGGTTTCGGGAGACCTGAGAAAAAACGGAAAAACAAGGAATTTGGAATTGGATTCTGACCCTAATGTATCTGCCACTTCGGCCCGGGAACCAAACATGATAAATAATCCCCCTAAAACCAATATTAGCTTCCTCATAACCGGCCCGCAAGATAATCGTTAGGATTAAATTGTGAATTGTAAAATCTCATTTACCTTAGGATACTATCACTTTTGGTAATGGTACTGTTTAAATGCATCAGCCCCTCGGCTACGCTTGGGGCCGCCTTGATTGTTGAAGAATGTCATCGAATACTTATCTTGCTCTCAAATATCAATCTGCGAATACCGTTTATTATTTAATGAAAAATCTGACCCTTATTCTGGCCTTTCTGGCTACCTGCTTTTATGCATCTGCTCAACAATTTCCCGAGATGACGGGAGAAACGATTGAGAATAAGAATCTGACTTTCCCTGCCGATCTGAAAGGGAAATATTCACTTCTTTGCCTGGCCTCTTCACAAAAAGCTGAAGGCGCTTTGCAAAGCTGGCTCGATCCGGTTTACCAGAAGTTCATCGCCAAGACAGGTATTATGGACGACATGTATGATGTAAACGTTTATTTCGTTCCTGTACTTACGGGAACCAACCTGGCCTTTGCTTCTTCCATGAAAAAGAAATTCAAGGAGTCGGCACAAGAAGACCTGCAATCACATGTACTGTTTTGTGATAAAGACGGAAAAGAGCTTATTGACAAACTCAACATGAAACCGAATGAAGTGCCTTACTTTTTTCTGCTCGACAAAGAAGGCAAGATCGTCTACCGCACCAGTGGAAGTTTTACGGATGAGAAGTTTGATGCAATTGATGAGTTGATTTCAGATTAAAAGGCTTCAGGGGTTTTCCATGTGTGCTGCGAATGATTTTATTTTTGAACGGCGGAATTAATTTCAGAATATGAATCGCGGTTTTCGATAGCACCGGCTTTAAGGAAAGTTGCTGTAACTTTCTTCCCATAAATAATCTGGTCGAAAATTCCGACTGCCAGCTTCTACTATAGTCTTCCTCTATTTTCTTTCGCAAATCTGCATTCACAAATTTTCCGGGAAGCGCTTTCATCAACGATTTGCTCAAAAGCACAGCACCGTTAATGGCCATTGCCATTCCATTCCCACATAAAGGGGCAATGAGTCCGGCCGAATCTCCACAGAATAAAATATGACTGCTCACACATTCTTTCGGGTCAAAACTGATTTCATTGATAACCTCAGGAATTTCAGAGATAAATTCCGAGTGAGCGAATATATTTTTCAGTCGTGAATTCCTGAATAAAACCTTTTCTTCCAGTTCGTCTATCGAAGAATACTTACCCGATTTGTTTCTCTTATACAGGTAACATAGATTGTATTTCGAATCTTCGATCTTAACAATACCACAATAGCCTCCATTGAAATAAAACAGTCCGATCTCATTTTCCGGATAATCACTTTTTATATGATACTTGACTCCCATGAAACCGGTATGCTTGTGAATAAATGGCCGGTCAAGTTTTTTATCGAGCATGTCTCTCTTGCCATAAGAACCGATTACAAAATTTGAAGAAATTTTTCCGGCTGAAGTATCAACCTGAAAAATGTTCTCGACAAATTGAATCTCATTTACTTTGCAACCTTCCATCACTTCAACACCGGAACTCATGGCTATCCGCATAAGCGCATGATCCATTGTATAACGGCTCAATCCGAATCCGCCTAAATCAAGTTTTGCTTTCAGTGTTGAGCCTCCGGAATCTGTTATGCTCAATCGTGAAATTCCTGAAGCGCCATGTTCAAACGGATCAAAATCTATAGAACGCAAAAATTCCAGTACTTCATTACTCACATATTCGCCACAAACTTTATGAAAGGGATAAGTTCGTTTTTCAACTAACAGAATTTTAAAGTTGTTTTTTGCCAGCAAAATTCCCGCAACCAATCCGGCTAATCCGCCACCGGCTATAATTACATCGTAATCCGTAAAATCCGCTTTTTCCATTTTCAGAATTTTTCGGCACTCAGTAACATGGATTCGAGAGTAAGTCCGGGACCGAATGCGCAGGCAAGAAGGCGTTTGCCCGGATTTTCATTAATCATTTTAAAGTACTTTTCGAGTACGAAGAGAATTGTGACGGAAGACATGTTACCGTAATTCCTGAGAACTTCGTACGAAAAAAGATTTTCCTCTTTGGAAATATTCAACGCATTTTCACAGGCTTCAAGAATTTTCACTCCGCCCGGATGAATGGCAAACCAGTCGATCTGACTTTTTTTGATTCCTGAACTGATGAATAGTTTGCCTAAAAGTCTGCCGATGTTTTCTCTGATGAGGGCGGGAACATATGTACTGAGTCTGATGTCAAATCCAAATTCGGAAATACGCCAGGCCATATCATCTGATCCGGCTGGCTCGAATTCTGAATAAAATTTTCCAATAGCAAAACCCGGATATCCCTTTGCATTTTCTGCAGAAGTAATGAGTGCAGCTGCTGCTCCGTCGGCAAATAAAGCATTTGCAATCATCTGATCGTAAATGGTACTTTTCCGGTAATGCAATGTGCAAAGCTCAACTCCGCAAAGCATGACTATGGCTGATGGGTCTGCACAGACAATATAATTTGCCGTCTTTATCGCATTAATAGCGGCATAACAACCCATGAAATTAATACATGTTCTTTCTACATTACGTTTTAAACCAAGTCTTTCAACGAGCTGAATATCGAGTCCGGGAGCCGACATGCCCGTGCAGCTGAATGTAATCAGGTGAGTAACTGATTCGGACTTAAACCCGCTTTTGCTTAAACATTTATTTACCGCTTCTTCTCCGAGATTAACAGCATAATCATCAAACAACTTCATCCTCGCCGAAATACCAGTCTGCCCATTTGCAGAGGCCGGATGGAATATCAGATTTTCAGGCCGGTCTTCTCCGCCAAACTCGCCGAGAACACTATATCTCGATTCTATTCCACTTCCCCGATATACTTTTCTGAGTAATAATTTTTCCTGCCGATCAAGTCCGTTGGCCGATTCGAGGATACTGTGATGTAATTCCTGAGAAATCTTATTCGCAGGTACTGCTGTACCAATTGAGAGAATTGTTGCACCTTTGAATTTCTCAGTCATTGGTAAATTAATTTATTGTTGAATAATCCAAAGACATATAACGGTTTTGAGAGCAAAAGATTGAAGAATGCGATCTTACATATGAGACTGCCATTTTCATTTTTTCTTTTGCCTGTTTTTGTCTTTGCACTAAGCCAGTCGGCACACATTGACATTACATATTCAGTAAATGTATTCATTTCATTGCATCTTTTCATTTATCCGGCAAGCAATGCCTATAATAGCTATATGGATAAAGATAAAGGCCCTATCGGAGCATTAAGAAATCCGCCTCCCGCGACCCGGGATCTTTTTTATCTGAGCCTTTTCCTTGATCTGGTTGGTTTAGTGATGCTTTCATTCATTAACCTATGGTTGGTACCGATAGGCATTATCTATTCAGGTGTTTCGAGAATGTACAGCTGGACCGGCATTCGCCTGAAAAAATACCCGATAGCCGGCTGGCTTACTGTTATATTATTTCAGGGCGGATATACATTTATGCTTGTAAGCATGGCAGTTGAAAATAACATTTCATTTGAATGGTTCACGGCGCAGAAAATCGAGGGCATGTTAATTTCTACTTTACTGATTGGCGCATATTATCCGCTCACGCAAATTTACCAGCATGAAGAAGATGGAGAAAGAGGAGATAAAACGATTAGTCTGTTACTCGGAATTCGCGGGACCTTTATTTTTTCGGCGTTCCTGTTTTCAATCGCATTCGGAGTTGTGTTTCATTACCTGAAATTCTATTACAGCATCGGGCAATTTCTGATATTCATCCTTTTACTGATTCCGGCAATACTTTACTTTTTAACATGGATGGCAGGAGTTTTTAAAAATCCGGCAAATGCAAATTTTACAAATGCTATGCGAATGACATTAATTTCCTCTTCCTGCCTGTTAATTGTTTTCAGCGTATTGCTGATTGTCAATCACCTTTAACAAGAGGAATGGACAGCCTGAGTCCGTTTTCAAACCCTGAAAAATCCGTTTTCAATGCATGGCTTTGCACCAATATACTATCTTTAGTACGGTCGATAGTCAGATAGTGGAACAATGGCTTATAATTTCCCGAGAGATCGGGGAAGTGTACGCCACCTTTACGTGTCGGATGGTTTAATCCGCCGCCGCCACCAATTACAAGGAAATCTTTTTCTTCATACCTGAAATATTCAAATCTGTGCGAATGTCCTGAAAGAAATAATCCGGCTTTTTTGCTTTTTAAATAACCCGGAATAAAATTTTCCTGAACAAAATTTGACGGATTAACCAGCTTGCTGTTTGTGAATGGAGAATGGTGGCAGGTTACGATTACAAACTTAACGGCCGGATTTCCATCTAATCCGGCAAGAGTTTTATTATACCAGTCAAATTGCTTTTTCTCCTCTTCTCTGCTGAGTGATCCCGCGTTTGAATTCATCAGTAAAACAGCTACTGAGTCAACTATTTTAAGATAACCAGTTCGAACATGATCAGGAAAATAATGCTGAAAGTTTTGCTCACCTTTAGCAGGTCTTTTCATTAACTCATGGTTTCCAAGCACTCCGTAGTATGGAATATTCTCCTGCTTAAAATCCCTCAGAAATATTTCGATATGTCTCCAGGCCTGTATGCTGGGTCCCATGTTTACAACATCGCCTAACATAAAGAGTGAAGAAGGTTTTGACCGAAGAATTTCAGTCATAACTTTCTTAGTGGCTTCGGGATTATTGTCTTCGTGAAGAAAAACAGTTTCAATCCACATTGGGGCCTGTGTATCGGCTACAAATGCAATGACTTTTTTATCATTCGGTGTTACATCCCTTTGAGCAGAAATTACTCCGGCCTGTATCAGGATCGTACATACTAAAAATATTTTTCGCACTACTGAATGATTGATGGGTTTGAAAAGGTCGATTTTAGAACCGGTTTTAAACGAATTTGCTCAAAAATAAATATAAAACGACGATTTGATCAGGAAATCTTACAGAATGATGTTAAGGAAGATACAAAATTCAACCGAAACGTTTAAATCAAAATCGCTTTGTATCCGGATTTTTCAATGAATTGCAGGAAATATGAAAATGACATTTGACTGATTTCTTACAAATGTATGTTTAGAGTTCAATGTCACTATTATTTCTGTGTGTTTCCCGTAGATAGGACAGGATTAATACAAACTACCATGGGCTATTACCTGCCAACCAGATCTTATCTAAAACCAAAAGTCAGAGGAGGACTCCGCACCCGGATTATTCTATTCACTACAGGAATTACAATTGTGGCAATAGGAGTAATTTTCACCACTATTCAGTTGATGAATAATGAAGGAGCATTCGCAAACAATGTTAACAGTTCAGCCCAAGATATAGTCGTTCTGGGACCCGAGCAATCGCTTCCTGTAATACAAAACACGGGCAACAAGAATTTTCCTGCCGAGCTGGCATTCTTTATTGTAACTCCGAATGAATATACTGTTGACATTAAATGGGCTACTGTATCAGAATATAAAAACGCATATTTTGTTGTTGAGCGTTCGTACAATAATTCAGAGTTCAAAGAAATTTCAAGGATAGATGCTCACGGAACAACAAAGGAAAGCAGTGATTACAGTTTCACAGACGATAGCCTGAAGAGCAACCTTGCATTCTACCGTTTGAAACAGATTTCTGAAAATGGAGAAAGTTCTTATATCGCTTTGGAAAAGGCTGAGAAAATTAAAACTAAAAAAGAGAATGAATTGTATGTGGAAAACATCGGACCTCAGCCGTTTGATAAAGGTTTTAATATTAATTACTATTCTGAAATAGAAGGCGGAGTTTCCGTTGAACTGATTGATCAGAATGGAAACAGAGTTTTCAAATCATATACGAAGGCAACGAGAGGATACAATACTTGCAGGTTTGAAAACGGTGAAATTCTAAAAGATTCTCACTACACCCTGAGGATATCGAATTCAACTGCCGTTTACATGACGAAAATTAAAAAGAAAGTCTGAAATTCATCCTGATAACCACACTAAACTGAAAGGGAGGCAAATAGCCTCCCTTTTTTTATTGCGAAATAATTTTTAGTACCTTTTCGAAAAAGTAGACATGCAAAAAATGAGTAGTGATTGGGAATTTAATCTTGCCGTTAGATTATTTATTGTTCTCGCAACAATTACCCTTCTAGTCGCGGGTCAGACATTTTTCATTCCGCTAATACTTTCAGTATTCCTCACCTTTCTTCTATATCCCATTTCTCAGCGACTTGAAAAATTCAAGGTTCCTAAAGCGGCAGCAATTATTATTAGTATACTCATTGCAATGCTTGCATTCGGATTATTGATCTGGTTCTTTTTTAACCAGCTCGCAAATTTTCAGGAGGATCTGCCGATTTTAAAAACACAGCTGAAAGAGAAAAGCGAAAGAATGCTGACATGGTTATCGCATAATCTGCAAATCGAAGCGGCTAGAATTGAGGCCTGGCTTGTCGGCAGTATTAATAGTTCAGATAGTTCAGGTTCGTCTATGGTGATCGGATTTTTTTCATACACCGGAACTTTTATTGCCATGATCGGATTAATTCCGGTTTATGTTTTCTTTCTAACCTATTTCAAGGAAAAATATAAAACATTTATTAAGCTGGTAAATAAAGACGACCCTGCTAAAACCATCAAGATGATTGAGAAGGTTTCAACCGTGTCAAAGAACTATCTCAAAGGAGTTTTTATAGATGTAGCTATTTTATCGGTGCTTGGTTCCATTGGATATCTCTCACTCGGATTAAAGCATGCCGTTTTATTCGGAGTACTTGCCGCTGTTTTGAATATCATTCCTTACATAGGCGTAATGGTAGGAAGCCTTTTACCGGTAATGATGGCATTAATTACGAAGGATGAAATTGGATATGCATTCGGGGCCGTTGGTGTGGCTGTCGCCGTTCAATTCCTGGATAATAATTTCATCAACCCTTATATTGTCGGCTCCAGCGTTAGCATAAATCCGCTTACTGCTATGATTGTCTTACTGATCGGAGCCCTGATATGGGGCGTAGCGGGAATGATCTTATCAATTCCTCTTGCCGGTGTAATGAAAGTAGTGTGCGATAATATTGAACCGTTAAAACCGTTCGGATTTTTAATTGGCGAAGAAGTGGTGTATCAGAAGAAGAAGATGTTTTCGAAATAGCTGTTAGTTGTTAGCTGTTAAATTTTAGCGTGGTTTCAAGATTCTGATTATTTGATAATTTTTATTGATTGGGAATTTGTAATTGAAATAATATTCAGAAAATAGATTCCGGGAGAAAGTTCAGAAGTTGAAATTGTGATTTTATCGGAAACTCCTGTTTTTTGAATAACAACTTTACCTAATGCATCCATAATTACAATATCAGATTTTTCGTTTTCTGAGATAACATATAATTCATCTTTGAACGGATTAGGAAATGCTGTTGCTGTATTGACTTTATTTAATTCGGAGGTCACCAGGAACATACATGCATCGTCGTTGTTAGTAGCAACTAAACTTGTGGCAAGAGTAAAACTTCCGGTTGACAAACCGGACAACTGAGTAAAAATTGTATCGTGATATGCAATAGTAACCATGCTGTCCAAAGGAAGAACAGACTCTTCATGACAACCAGAAACTCCGCTGCTGTCAGTTTTGATAACAATCATCTGCGAGCTGTCGGCTGTTAAATAATTTTCCGTGAATCCGCCGATCAGGTAACCACCATCGGCAGCTATAGCACTTCTGTAAGCTTCATCCTGTAAACCATCGCCGTAAACCTGCATCCATTGAAGTGTTCCCGTATCGTCGGTTTTCAGTAAAAATATATTTGTCTCATCGGCTCCGGCCATTCGATGACCATAACCCAGACTCTCCGTAAATCCGGATAACAAATAACCGCCATCAGAAGTAATATGCAAATCATAGCAGGCATCTGAAGATGCTCCACCGAAAACCTTGCTCCATTGCGGGACACCTGAACTATCAGTTTTCATGAGTAAAATATCAAAACCACCTAATCCGAAGCCTGTTGAAGAACCTGCCACAATAAAACCTCCGTCAGAAGTTTGTTTAACAGCTGTTAATTCCTCGAATAATGTATCGCCATACATCTTTGCCCATAGCTGATTACCGAGTGAATCGGTACGAATCAGGATTCCGTCAGATTGGGTACCGCTGTTCGTAGTTTGTTTTCCGGATATGAGAAATCCATTATCGGGTAATTGAATAATACAAACGCCTGCCTCATTTTCGACAGAACCATAAGAACGGGAAAATATAGTATCGCCGTTTGAATCGGTGCGGACAAAAAATATGTCATTCGAACCGGAAGAAAGTGTAACCGAATTACCAATCGCGGCAAAACCATTGTCGGACGTTTCAATTGCCTGAACAAATCCATCGTTTGCTACCCCGCCATACGATTTACTCCAAAGCACAGTTCCGGCCGAATCAGTCTTAAATATCATGGCTGCCGTTGGAGATCCCGGTACGATTTCACTGCGGCCGACGAACAGGTAATTATAATCGCTAGTTTCCAGTGCAAATTCAGAATTATCATATGCAGTTGTTCCATAGATATTAGTACGGATTAACTGACCATTGGCATCCAGCTTTATAATCATCATATCGATGCTACCTGCACCATAGGAGCCTGTTGCGGCATTAACAAGGTAATTTCCACCGTAGGAACTTAAAACGGTTTGTGCACGTTCATGCTGTGAACCGCCAATCAGTCGTTGAAAGGTGCTTTGTGAAAAGGAAGGCGTGGCAAATAGTACGATAAACAGGAAGGAGTAGATATTTCTAAGCATGGCATAAAGATAAATACTTATAAATTCTTATTTTGCAGACTGACAAATTTATCTTGAAACAACTATGTCAACTACGACAACCCAAAAGCCGCCTGTAAAAAATTATATTGGAGGTAAATTCACTGATAATAAGAATAAATCCATGGATGTGCTTTCTCCGATTGACGGAGAAATTATATCATCAGTACCGTTATCATCGGCACAGGAACTTGATGCCGCTGTAATGATTGCAAAAAAGGCATACGAAACCTGGTCACAGACTCCCATAAAAGAAAGGGTTCAGATTTTTTACCGGTATAAAACATTAATGGAAAATAATCTGAAAGAACTTGCTTTACTGGTTCAGCAGGAAAACGGAAAGACGTACGATGAAGCCTATGCCGAAGTTGAAAAAAGCATTGAGCTGACTGAATTCGCCTGTAGTATACCTCAGTTGATTCCCGGAAAAATTCTTGAAGTCAGCCGTGGCGTTGAATGCAGAGTTGATCACAAACCTTTGGGCGTTGTCGCTTCCATTGCTCCGTTCAATTTCCCACATATGGTTCCTCACTGGACTATACCAAATGCAATTGTACTTGGAAATACGATGATACTAAAGCCTTCGGAGCAAGTGCCTCTATCTGCCAATAAAATAGCAACGATGCTAAAAGAGGCGGGACTGCCCGACGGAGTTTTCAATATTGTTAATGGCGACAAAGAAATTGTCGAAGCAATTTGTGATCACCCTGGTATTTCGGCAGTATCCTTTGTTGGCTCAACTAAAGTGGCAAAAATCGTTTACAAGCGATCCACTTCAAATCTAAAAAGATGCCTTGCTTTGGGTGGTGCGAAAAATCATCTGATCGTAATGCCTGACGCACATCCGGATATGACTGCAACCAATGTTACAGCTTCCATGAGCGGTTGCGCCGGTCAGCGTTGCATGGCGGCCTCTGCAATGGTCGGTGTGGGAAATATTGATCACATTATTACAAAAATATGTGATGAGGCCAGAAAGATAATTCCGGGTAAAAATCTCGGTGCCGTTATCAGTAAAGAAGCGCGCGAAAGAATCAACCGCTATATCACCGAGGCTGAAAAAGCCGGAGCAAAAATTCTGGTTGACGGAAGGAACGCTAAAGTTGAAGGAAAAGAAAACGGATATTATGTCGGTCCGACTGTAATTGATTATGTTACTCCGGATATGGCCATTGCAAAGGAAGAAGTATTCGGACCGGTAATTGCCATTATGCGTGCTAAAGATCTTGATGAAGCACTCAATATTGAAAACAGTTCCGACTACGGAAATGCTGCATCTGTCTTTACCCAGAGTGGCGGCATTGCAAGAATGGTAATGGAAAAAGCGAGTGCCGGAATGATCGGTGTGAATATCGGAGTGCCGGTACCACGTGAACCATTCTCATTCGGAGGCTGGAATGATTCAAAGTTTGGCGTCGGCGATATTACCGGTGAAAGCTCGATTGAATTCTGGACTCAGCTTAAGAAGACGTCTATTAAGTGGAACCCGGAGGGGAAGACGAATTGGATGAGCTAGGGGAGTTATGAGTTATGAGTTATGAGTTATAAGTTATAAGTTATGAGTTATAAGTTATGAGTTATAAGTTATGAGTTATGAGTTATAAGTTATGAGTTATAAGTTATTAGATATTAGATATTAGATATCAGATATAAATTTGAAATGAATATTCAGAAAATATGAGAAAGATTTTGGATCATCTTGAAACCCGAAACCCGTAACTCGTAACTCATAACTTGATCTTGTACACCTTCAGAACCAGCACCCCCTAACCCGAAACCCGAAACTTCATCTTCTACACCTTCAGAACCAGCACCCCCCAAACCCGAAACCCAGAAATGATTACTGAAACACTAACAGAGCGCGAAATAATTCTGAGAAACAATCTCGAGTATACAATTTTTTCATGGTCAAAGCAGGCGGGATTGAATCCGCTTAATATTAATGCCGCGAAGGGCATTCATATCTTTGACCGAAGCGGAAAAAGGTATATCGATTTTTCATCGCAACTGATGAATATGAACATCGGTCATGGACATCCTAGAGTGAAAGAGGCAGTCGTTCGTCAGATGGAGGAAGTCAGTTTCGTTCATCCCGGAATGATCACGAAAGCACGCGGAGAGCTGGGAAAAAAATTAGCAGAGATAACTCCGGGATCATTGAAGAAAACCTTTTTTACAAATGCCGGAGCCGAGGCCATTGAAAACGCGATCAAGTTTGCCCGGCTATATACGGGACGTCATAAAGTGGTTACGCTTTACCAGGGTTATCACGGAGCAACATATGGAGCGATGTCTGCCAGCGGTGATCCGCGCGGAATTGCACATGATTCGCAAGCCGCACCAAATTTTATTCATGTCGAGAATCCATACTTCTACCGTTGTCCGTGGAACAGCGCGACTCCTGAAGAATGTTCAGAGAATGCCGCAAATCATATGGAACGCGTCATTAAATACGAAGGACCGGGAACTGTTGCTGCTATTTTAATGGAAGGAGAAAGCGGTTCAAGCGGTTGTATAAAATATCCGCCCGGCTACTGGAAAAAGATCAGGGCGATTGCGGATAAATACGGAATACTGCTAATCTGTGATGAAGTAATGAGCGGTTTTGGTCGCACAGGAAAATGGTTCGGAGTGAATCATCACGGAGTGGTTCCTGATATTATGTGTTTCGCGAAGGGACTAACATGTGGATATATTCCGCTTGGAGGAGTAATCATTAAAGAAGAGTTGATCGATAAATTTAACG
>CAZAON010000074.1:0-7954 GCA_964486655.1 uncultured Flavobacteriales bacterium | reverse complement strand
GTAATTAAACTCTTCCTTTATTCCTCCTGATGAATAATAAAATGACCATTTCCCCACTCGTTCTCCCTTATCATTATATTTTCCTTCACTCTGTTTATTTCCGCTTCGATAAAAATAAATGTAATCCCCTTTTTCTTTCTTTAGTACAGGATCTATATTGCCAATATATTTAAGCTGGCCGTTATCATAGAAAACCGGTGTACCTGTCATCTTGTTACCGTTCACGACAAAATTCTCGTTTGAAAAATTATTCTCGAGAAATTTAGCGGACCATACAATCATGTCTTCAATTTTAGACTTATTCTTTTTGATAACTGATTTGGTATCTTCGTCTCCGACAGAAGAAAAAATATGATATATAAAAGGCTCGAAGTAATTGTTTTTTCTGAGTTCTACGAAGTACTGAACATACGTTTGCATCCAATAATTCTTATCCCCGGCATTATATGATAGTTTTTCATTTACAACCTGCAACGTTTTAATCAAATTGAGATAACTGAGCTTGACTTTAGTCTTATATTCTGATCGCAAGGCGGATTTAGAACGAATAATTTCCTCTATCTCATCAAATGTATTTCCCGCCCCGATATCCACAATGGAATCCATTTTTACTTCGAAGTTACCTTTCGCCATTGACTCAGCTATCGCAAGTACTTGGTAGGACCTCTCTGTAGTATTTTCAATAAGCAGAAACATTTGAAGAGATAGCAATGATTCAGTAAAATGATTATTTCTCGCGGCGAGCATCCCAAGCTGGAGATGACTTCCCGCATGATAGAAATTCATGCTGATTGATTTTTTGAAACATCGCATCGCAGCCGTATCATTTTTTTGGTTGGCATATAAGATACCCAACTCAAACCATAATTTATTGTTATAGGGAAATTTCTTTATAGCATCTGTATAAACTTCAATTGACTTATCAATTTTTCCCATTTGATCGTACGATGCGCCCATAATCATAATTAATCCAACTTCTTCGTCCGATGGCATTTCAAGTGCTTTTTTACATATTTCTATGCTCTTGCTGAAACTATCCAATTTTGAAAACGCCAGTGCCGCTTCATATTGAGCCGTTATGTAGTTTGTATCATTGCGCGGAACAAGCTGAAACTTTTCAATCGCTTCGCTATACTTTTCCTTTTCATAAAGATCTATTCCCTCCTGAATAACTTTGCCCGAATGAATCAAGGGAATTTGAGGTTCACCTGCAAAGCCGGCAATAGAACAGTTAGTAGCAATAACTGTAAAAATCATGCTTAAGATGTGGGATAATTTCATATGGAATGATCTTGGTTTAAATTCAAATATTAAATAAACAATTAATATAGGTAATAATATCTGTCAGGTAAAGAATCAGATATTAAATTATTTAATATTAATCAGGCCGACTAATTGACGCAGACCGGCTAGGGCACAGATAAAGAACTCAGCAATGTTTAATTCTTACTTTAGATTACTTAGCTTTACTCTTCGCTTTCTTATTGCAATTCTCATATATCAGATCCGATACTTCATTACCATATCGGTCGGTAAATCCTTTCTTCAAGGCCGTTTGAAACTCTTCGCAGGCTTTGTCGTTTTCTTTCATTTCCAGATAAATCAGTCCCCTATTCTTGAAAGCCCAGGAATTGTTTGGGTCCAGATTAAGAGAATAATTCACGTCTTTCATTGCCCCGGACAAATCTCCTTTTTTCATCTTTACATAAGATAAATTGCTATAAACATGTGGAACTTTCGGACTGAGTTTTGAGGCCATTACAAGGTATTTAAAAGCTGTGTCCCATTTTTCAAGAGAAATATTGACAAATCCCATATTAACAATTGCCACCGTATCGCCGGGGAAATAGGTTAAAATTTTATTCAAATACTTAATTGATTCCTCAGGAAATTTTAAATCATTTTTTGCAAGTGCAATTGTATTCAAAGCATCACGGTTTGTACTGTCGACTTCCAGGAATTTCTCACAATCGGATATAGCACCTGTATAATTCATCACACAGCTTCGACTTTCCCCGCGTAATAAATAACCCCTGTATAACAAGCTATCGTTAGGTGGATACTTGATTGTCATATCGAAATCATTAATCGCCTCGTTAAAAAGCTCGTTGATCATCAAAATTTTTCCTCTGTGATAATACGCTTCGCCTCTCGTATAATCATATTTGATTGCTTTGGATAAATCATCGTAGGCATTCTGCTGATCATTTAGCTGAACATATGCTATTCCCCGCTCTAAATAATAATCGGCAACGTTGTCTTCCTCGATAATGGCTTTTGTGAAACTTGCAACCGCTTTTTTATAATTCTTTTGCTGAAAATATTTCTTACCCTCAAAATAATTTTGATTTGTACCTTGAGCGAAACACAGTGTGCTCCACAGAAAAGTAAAAAGTGATATTATACCTTTAATTACTTTCATTAATTGAAAATGATTAAAATTTGTGGCTATTGAACGAACTTAGCAATTGTACGAATTTTTAAGAATCAAAAAAATAATAATTATAATATCGAACGATTAAAAAATGTCTTCATTGTCAATATAATTGATGACTTTACATCAAGCACGTTCTAAAATTAAAACAAAATCGGAAAAGATAATCGGAAAAGATTGATAATGACAATATTATGACTGCCCACCTAGAAAGTTGAAAACTGCTTTCAATCAAGTGCACCCTATACTCTGCAATTGTTAAATCATATTAAACCTGCCAAATTTACCCGCTCGGCGATTTTTGTGTGAAGGCCGGTGCAAAAGGGGATCCGATAGCTATCGGATCCTCCGCACACATTACTTCAACATCTTTACTTGCAATCAAAATCAAATAATCTCAAATATCCCGGCGGTAACAACAATTAATATTTACACATGGAACTAGCCTTAACTAAAAATTGTGGCGGGTTTCGATAGCCTTCGGGTCAACTGTGATTGTCAGAATTCTATTTAATCGGCAAATGAATTTTAATTCCAATATTCCTGCCCATATCTCTAACGCCAATATACTTCACCAGCGAAAGCTGATTAAAGTATGCAGTATTCAATACATTCGTACAATAAATATCAACATTTGCGAATTGCCTGCCCAAGTTGAACGAAGTACCCAAATGGATGTCGAAGAGATTGTATGCATCGGATGACAATTCATATTCCGCTACGTTTGATTGTTTCGAATAATTGCTCATTACTATTAAAAAATAGGAATTAGTCAGCTTCCGGAATTTATCTTTTATCAATTTAACTTCAGTTATTAATTTATTGGCCGGAATATATGGCAAATTACCGCCTTCATCCAATGTGCCATTGATCATCGCATAAGTTAACTTAATATCCAGCCATTTTATGTTACGCGGATGAATATCGAATCCCGCTTCGAATCCCGAAAGCGTTGCATCATTTTGCCTGTATTCGTAAAAAGGAAAACTCTCAGAACCTTCCGGCTTAATGCGCTCCATCGTGTCACCGGTATTAACTATATAAATATAATTGCTCACCTTATTGACATAGGCTGATAAATTAAGCGTAACGAAAGGGGTTTCCCAGATTATTCCCGCATCTGCTTCTATATTCTGTTCAACATCCAAATTTATATTTCCCTGCTCAAAACGGTACGTTCCTTCATGTTTACCAAATGTGCCCAGCTGTGCATAATTCGGTGCAGTAAATCCTGTCGCTCCATTTAACTTTAATGTGAGGTCCTTAACCGGATGATAACATGCGCCAACAGAAAACGAAACAGGTGTATATTCCTTTTCAATTTCAGTTTCTTGTTCGAAAATGGTATCAGACATTCCTGAACTATGATGAAGAATAAATTGTTCATTCTCCGGTTCACCATTCTCATAACTTTCAGCTTCGATAGTGCGCATGTCAACCCTGATGCCACCGAGGAGATTTAATTTATTATGATCATAACGGATTAATCCGTAACCTGCGATGTCGGTAACATCTGCATCCGGCACCAATGACTCGAGACCGTAATTCCTATTCTGCAAAAATAATCCTTGTGTACCAAGTATAATTCCCAAATCCTTATCAGAATTGCTTGTCCATTTTAAATCATATGTCTCACAATTTAATTTCAATCCGATCGCCAGTTCTTTTTCTTTTAAATCGAGCGGTTCAAATTCCTTCCTGTCATTATTCTGAAAAGAGAAATTTAAATTGAATTTAGATTTGCCAAAAAACACTGAATTCTCTAATGAAATAATATGTGTAGTCACATCCTGGTATGGCGCTTCCATTTCCCTTTCACGCTGCTCCTCTTCGTCTTCCCCGGCATTCAACGTATCACCCGATTCATCTTCAATAATCCCTATCTGCTGATTGAAATAACTGTATGACAATTTACTCACGCCCCATTTTTTACTGATGCCCACATTCGCCTTTGCGATCATATTAATCATCTTACTGTTTGGAGCGAACTCCTCTTCCTCCTCGCCTTCTTTCTTTTTTTGCTCTTCGTCCTCGCCTTGAACATAGCTGGTATGTGAAGCTCCGCCAATACGCAAACCGTAAAACATTCCCTTTTCATTCGTGCTCTTAATTCCGATATCGCTGTTTATTCCCAGTGTATTTGAAGCAAATCCCAAATTAACATCAGCCCGTGTCGTTCCTGCCGCCGCGGGTTTTTCATCGGTAAAAATCAAAGCGCCTCCCAACGCATCGGCTCCATAGATCAAAGCGGCCGGACCACGTACAATTTCGACATTATCAATTCCAACATCACTTAATCCGAGATCATGATGATCATCCCACTGCTGATTTTCTATACGTGTACCCTGACCATACAGCAGAATCCGGTTAAATGATAATCCGCGAATCACCGGCTTACCAATTCCATTTCCTATCGTGATTTTATCTACCCCCGGCTGATAACTCAAATTCCCCATGACAGAAGGAGAGCTGTATTTCCTCAAATCATTTTGGGAAATACTGTAAGCGGGAAACGGTGTGTAATCAGGCAACTTGGCATTATTGCTGGTAATTAATACTTCTTCCAATTCAGTTGCAGATAATTCCAGTTCAACATCGAGAGTTGCTGTTGATTCAAGATTTACAGTTTTTACAAGTGATTTGAATCCGACTGCGCGAAATTGGATTTGGACAGTTGATGCGGGGAGATTATCAAAAAAATAATTTCCTTCTTCATCGCTGACAGTTATTCTTCTTAAATCAGGAATATAAATTGATGTGGCGGCAATTGGTTTTTTATCAGCCGAATTGAAAATTTTGCCGGTCAAATTTTGCTGTGCGAATACATTCTTCTGTTGAAAAAGGAACAAAAATAAAAGAATATTTGCTGTTATTTTTAAACACAGTTTTGAATTCATATAATGGGAACCTGTTTGATTGTTTATTTTGAATAATTATTTCAAACATAATACATGAAATTTTATTTTCCTATAAATTTTAACAATAAATTGGATTTAGTTTTCATTTCTTTTCCGCTATTGTACGGGATCGATTTGTTTTGGTAAATCACTATTCGGAGGTAAATTTTAACAATCAGTAACATTCGAATAATGAATGAAACAAACCTTCTAACCCTTCATAGAAAATTAGCATCCCCGGCAGTTCAACCTTATTACATTATTATGTTGCGTAAAAGATTACTGCTGAAATATAAGGTAATAATGTTGGGGTGGAGATTATTTATTTTTCTATGAAGGTTGAGAAGGTTTGATTCGAAACGATTTATTTAGCAAAAGTATACGGTTATTTAGTTGTACTACTTTTGATTTTTTGCAACCTCATTTAATTCGAAAACATATTATAACACAAGATTACCTTAAATTAAATTCAAAAAACCTGCATGACCAACATGTAACTTTTACATTCCGAAACTGATCCGCCTATTTCAATTGATTTCATGTTTTTCAAAAATATTTTCTGTGCCATTAGACAAAAACATCTTTTCGCGCATTATATATACTGAGCGGCCGGTTTTTGTAAAAGTGAAATAATTATTCAATTGAATGCATATTGAATTCACAAAACCTGCCCGGTTGAAATATAGAACCATAAATCCACGATAAAATGAAAACTAAATTACTTACTCTGATATTACTTATACTTAATCTTCAAAGTTATTCCCAATTAAATTCATGGGTACAGAAATTATCGCTCCCCGGAAAATCGAGAGTAGCTGCCATGAATTTCTATGATGCACCGTTTGCATTTGTTTGCACGGGAATAGACAGCAACTATACACTCCTGGGCGACAACTGGCAATATGATCCGGCTAATGATTCCTGGATTCAAAAAACAATAGTTCCTTTTGCCAGGAGGGCGGGAGGAATAGCGTTTACTGTCGGGTCAAAATCCTATTGCGGTTTCGGATTCTTAATTTCGGGCCTGACGACGAATGATCTTTGGGAATACGATAAAGCAAATGACAGCTGGACTCAGAAAGCAAACTGTCCGGGATCTCCTCGTGCGTTGTCAAATAGTTTTGTGATTGGGAGTCTTGCATACGTTACTTGCGGCGTTGAAGACGATCAAAATGATATTTATTTGCATGATTGCTGGGAATTTGATGCAATGAATAATGCATGGAATGCCAGGGCTGATTTCCCGGGTAATTCGAGAGTGTGGCCGGTGTCTTTTGTAATTGATGGAGAAGCATATGTTGGAACGGGAAGTGATTCGGTTGATAATGCATTTGCCGATTTTTACAGGTACGATAATTTAACAGATGTGTGGACTCAGCTTTCCGATTGCCCCTTGCCTCGTGCCGGCGCGATTGGTTGTTCACTGTATAATACAGGATACATCGGCCTTGGTTTTAATAGTGGCGGAAGTCTGAATGATCTTTGGTCATACGATAAAACGACAGACAGCTGGAATCAGGCCGCAACATTTCCCGGGCATGCACGAGATGCGGCATTCATGTTCGCCACGCATGATAAATTATATGTTGGAGGGGGAGAAGATCAGCATCAGAATTTTCTTCGCGATCTTTGGGAGTATTATCCTGATACAAGTATTACAGGTATTTCAAAGCAAAACCCACCGCAGGAAATTTCCGTTGTGAAAAAAGGAAATGAATTATTGGTTACAACCGGTTCAAAATTCAGCTTTCCGTTATCGCTTGAATTATATTCAGTAACCGGAGCAAAATTGCTTTCCCAAACCATATATGAAACCATTTCTACTATTGAAATTAAACAATTAACGGGGGACAACCTAATTTATAAAATTGAGGATGACAATGGAAAAATTGTATCGGGTAAGGTGAAGTATTGATCATTCTAGTGAACGCTGCTACAAGGATTTGACAATTACTAACATCTGATATTTATATCGCCTGGGTTAGTTCGTTTTCCCCCCGCGTTGAAGCGCTCACGATTACCAACATTTTTTCCACTCTTAAGTAGATTTGAGAATAATTACAACCCTGCCCGCCCTTCGCGGGCAGGGGGGAACGAGTCACACACCCCTTACCCATCCCGGACTTTAGTCCGGCATACGCTTTTAGAAAGTCACGACTTTTAGTATCGCAATCTATACCGGACTAAAGTCCGGATAAGGTTTAAGTCGTAGTATTCACAGAACCCTGCGCTGAAGCGCAGGGTTATAATAGTTCTCACTGTACATAGGAATTAGGAAAGATGTCGGTAATCGTGAGCGCTGAAGTGCGGAGTTGTAATTATTCTCAAATTTTCAATGGAGCATTCTCAAACTGAATACTGCTTCCTAGCACTCCCAAACTACTGACTCATCCCGCGTATTATCCGGATGAAATTAAAACTTTCAATTTCATCTCTGTTCTCTCAAACTGATAAAATGTTAGAGACCATTTCTCCTATTATATGCGGTTATTTTAAAGGGCTCCCTAGCATATTTTTGCTTTATAAAAATTGCTAATCATTAAAAACTTACATTAATATGAGAGTAGCCAGATACATCCGGAAAGGTCATGGCATCAGTCATCGCGCCCGCATTGCAAAAAAT
>CAZAON010000073.1:0-16985 GCA_964486655.1 uncultured Flavobacteriales bacterium | reverse complement strand
GGAACATTGTTTGCATTCATGTTGGTTTGCGCGGGAATTATCATTTTAAGAAAATCAGATCCCGATATCAAACGTGGTTTCAAAACACCTCTTGTTCCATTTGTTCCGATTCTTGGAATCCTGGTTTGTGGTGCAATGATTTATGGATTAGGCTGGACAAACTGGTCCCGCCTTTTAATCTGGTTACTGGTTGGAATTATTATTTACTTCGGTTACAGCCAAAAACACAGTAAACTAAGAAACAAATAAATTGAAGAATGAATAATGAAAAATGAAGAATACGATTTGCCTGCATTCTGCATTTTTCATTCTTCATTCTTCATTAACCAAAACATTTCCTTGCTTTTTGAAGTATACAAGGGTTAATTAATATCTGATTGAACCCAACTCCTTTCTGGCGCGATGTTTCGCTGATCATCATCAGCTTCCTGATGTTTATGGGAACGCTGTATATTTTTTTCAGACTAAGAAGCAGTAATTTCAGGAGAGTAAGAAGACTTTTGGAAGAACGTGTTCAGGTTAAGACACTTCAGCTGACCGAAAAGAATCTGGAGCTTGAAAAACTATCCCTTGTTGCCAGTCGTACCGATAATGCAGTACTAATAGCCGATACGAATGGAGTTGTTGAATGGATAAACGATGGTTTTATTAGACTTTTTGGCATTCCTAAAGAGAAGATTATCGGGAATAATATCGTTGATATTAATGTTTACAAAGACATTCAGCACCAACTTAACGAAGCTGTTCAAAACATGCATTCGCGGATATTCGAGAGCAATGTCACCACTTACGACAATAAGAATGTGTGGATTTCTTCAACACTAACTCCTATATACGACGAATTTAATCAGCTGAAAAAATTTATTATCGTCGACGCGGATATTACCACAAGTAAGAAAATGCAGCAGCAGATTGAAGCGTCCTTAAAAGAGAAAGACGTACTGCTGAAGGAAATTCATCACCGTGTTAAAAACAATCTGCAGATAATTATTAGTCTCCTGAATCTTCAGTCGGGATATATTAAGGACGAGACTACTTTAAAGGCCGTTAAAGACGGACAAAGTCGTGTCCGCTCAATGGCCCTTGTGCATGAAAAATTTTATCAGTCAGATACAGTTACCGAAATTGATTTCGGCGAGTATGTTAAAAAGCTTTGTCAGTTCCTTTACCAGTCATATGGCGACAAGACTGATCGGATAGAAGTTGCAATTCACGGAGAACAGGTTTTACTTGACATGGACACAGCCATGCCATGTGCTCTGCTGATTAATGAAATCGTATCGAATGCATACAAATATGCTTTCCCGGGTCAAAGATCCGGCACGATCGAAATTGAAATGAAAAAGCATAACGGAAGAACCCACCTGAAAATATCGGATAATGGAGTCGGGTTTCCGGCCGGATATGATTTTGAAAAATCAGATTCACTTGGAATGCAATTAGTTCAGGCTCTAACCAGTCAGATCGACGGCGAACTAAAGGTTTCACATGAAAACGGAGCCACTTTCGAGGTTTCTTTTCAATATCCCAAGAAATCCACATGACGTTTTTTGAAACAAATTGCGTAAAATTGTTGTAAAAGCAATCTTATTTAAGCGAGAAAAATGGCAGCACTGAAAATAATGATCGTTGAAGACGAAATTATCGTCGCAAAAGATATTCAACGTATTCTTAAGAAACTTGGGTATGATGCCTTCGATCCGTTTGCGAATGGCAAAAAGGCTCTCGACTCAATAGAAAAACTTAATCCGGATATTATTCTGCTCGATATAAATTTAAAGAGCAGCGAAATGGATGGAATTCAGGTTGCAGAACAGGTCCATCAGCATTATGGCATTCCATTCATTTTCCTCACCGCCTTTTCAGATAAAACAACTCTCGACAGGGCTAAACTGACTGAGCCTTATGGCTACATAATAAAGCCATTCGAAGAAGACGACATTCGTACAGCTATCGAAATCGCCTTCTATAAATATACCAAGGACCTTGAGATGCAGAATAAGGGAAACCGCTTTGCTTCTGCCCTTGATTCCCTTGAAGTCGCTGTTATCATTACTGATTCGAACGAAAAAATTATTTTCCTCAATAAGATGGCCGAGACAATTACCGGCTGCCTTAAACAGGAAGCTCTCGGCAAGGATATTAGTATCGCCATGAAAAACAGTCCGAACGAAACCAAAAATGTATTCAAAACACTTGCCCATACAGTTGTTGGTGAGACACAAAAAAGAGAAGTGGATGCCGAAGTTTCAATTTCCAACGGCGCCACAGAACACAAAGTGGCCGTTAACACATTTCCGATATTAACCGTCAACAATAAAATAAACGGCTGCGCATTTGTAATCTCTTCGGGCGGAAGAAAAGACACCGTTCAGGATACCGGAACAGATAAGAACCTTTTTAACTTCCTCGAGAATATATATGCGAACAACAGCTTCTTTGTAAAGAAAGATTCACGATTTGTAAAAGTTAATTTTCAGGACATACTCTGGATTGAGGCCCTGGATAATTACGTAATTATTAAAACCTCATCGAAAGAGCAGTTCATTCTTCATAGTTCAATGAAGGACATCGAAGCAAAATTGCCACAGATGAATTTTGCCCGTGTTCACCGTTCATACATCGTGCAACTCGAAAAAATCAATGCGCTGGAAGAGAATGCCTGTATTATCGACAGCAATCGTATACCTATCGGGAAGTCTTATAAGGATAACCTTATGAGCCGCCTGAATCTCTTTTAGGAAATTGTCCACCCCCTGTTTTGCAGCGAACTATATTTAACATAGCTTCGCAAAAAATATTTTTTTGGAAAACAGTCCTATAATAAAGGTTGTTAATCTTCGTAAGCAGTACCCGGCGATAACCGCTGTGGATGGAATCAGCTTTGATGTTTTTAAGGGTGAAATTTTCGGATTACTCGGACCGAACGGAGCCGGAAAAACTACGACACTTGAGATTATTGAAACATTGCGGACTAAAACATCGGGAGAGGTTTATGTTTCGGGCTTTTCAATTGATGAGAATCCCAATGCCATCAAACAGTCTATTGGAGTTCAGCTACAAGCTGCGAATTATTACCCAAACCTGTCACTCAATCAATTGTTAAATTTATTCGCCGGACTATATAATACTTCGATCGAAAATGATGAGATTCTGGATCTGGTCGGATTAAAAGACAGGAAAAAGGCAAAATACAAGGAGCTGTCGGGTGGTCAAAAACAAAGATTCTCTCTCGCCACTACCCTGATCAATAAACCGGAAATTGTTTTTCTCGACGAGCCTACAACCGGTTTGGATCCCCAAGCTAGAAGAAATCTCTGGGAACTCATTCAGCGCATCCGCTCTGCCGGCGCTACAATAGTCATCACGACTCATTACATGGATGAAGCGGAAGTTTTATGTGACCGCGTTGCAATTGTTGAGAAGGGAAAAATAATTTCACTTGACACTCCTTCCGCTTTAATAGACAAGCTTCTTGCATCCGGTTTTAAGAGAAAGGAACAAATGAAAAATGCAAATCTTGAAGATGTGTTTCTTTCATTAACGGGCCATGAATTAAGAGAATCATAATGGGCAAGGAAAAACCATATAGTCAGTTAACAGCCATGCTTGCAATTTCTCGTGCAAGTTTTCAGGCAATGATTAAAAATCCTTCTGCAGTAATTTTCAGTGTTCTTTTTCCTCTGATATTTATAATTGTTTTCGGATTTATTAAAGGGAGTTCTATCAGTCTGCATGTTGGTATTCACCCCGATTGCGATACCACTTCTCAGGTTTATAGTGTAATGACGCAGGTGCCGAGTATTGAAATTGACAGAGAAAGAAATTTGGCAGAAATGAAGGAAGCCCTTCAAAAGGGCCGCCTCGACGCTATTTTGAATGTGCATAAATCAAAAGACAACATTGTTATTGCCGAAATATTTACCTCAAAAGCATCGGGCGAAAAGGGAATGTTTGTAAAAAGTATTTTAACAAATATCATAGACAAGCAAAACCTTGCTTACATCAAATCAAGAAAGCTTTCTGATGACACGTTAGCTGAAGAACAATCCGAAGTTCATCCCGCTGAAATCAGGGAATCTCAAATAGAAGGGCGCGAGTATAAGATGATTGATTTTATTCTTCCCGGTCAGCTTGGGTTTTCCATTTTGAGTGCCGGTGTTTTCGGTACGGCCTTTGTTTTCTTTTCACTTCGCCAGACTCTCGTACTAAAAAGATTTTTTGCAACACCAATTAAAAGAACATATATCATTTTAGGAGAAGGCCTCAGCCGGCTTTCGTTTCAGCTGTTGGGTTCAATCATAATTTTAATTCTTGGCAAATTTGTTTTTGGCTTTACACTGATTCATGGAATTGTTACGGCTATGCAAATGTTATTGCTGTCGGCACTCGGACTCGTCGTTTTTATGGGTTTCGGTTTTGTTATTTCGGGAATTGCGAAAAGCGAAAGTGTTATTCCTCCTCTTGCCAATGTTATCACCCTTCCGCAGTTTCTGCTTAGCGGAACATTTTTCCCGATAGATGCATTTCCCGGATGGCTTCAGGCCATTAGCAAGGTTTTACCCCTTACTTATCTGAACGATGCACTGAGAAAAATAGCCTTTGAAGGGGCCGGAATAGTGGACATTTCAAGCCATTTAGTGATTATTCTTGCCTGGGGAGTTGTTGTCTATGCCGCCGCAGTACGCTTTTTTCGCTGGGAATAGGCTTTTCGGTCACCCTTTCTTAATACAAACTCACGTAATCATTTTGTAGTTTTGCTAATTACCCGATATTTTTAACAAATGTTCCACCCAGTAAGGAAGCCTGCCCCCGGTTTTCTGTTAGTCATACTTTTATTCTTCTGTTACTTTAGTGCCTTTAGTCAGCCCGGAAAGGATGGAGCAAAAACAATTTCATCTTCAGGAAGTATCGTGAATGACTATACCGTACTCACAGCGGATGTGTCTTCCGGTTCAACAAGCATTCAGGTTTCCAATAATTCACTCAGTAGCGGCTTCGGTTCAAATCTCGCACAAGGCGATCTTGTTTTTATCATTCAGATACAGGGTGCCGGCATTGTTACGTTAGATGATCCTACCTATGGAAATATTTCTTCGTATAATAATTGTGGAAAGCAGGAGTTTGCACAGGTGGCATCTGTATCAGGAAGCAATTCAATTTCCTTAACATGTCCGCTTCAGAACAGCTATACTTCTGCCGGACGAGTTGAAGTTGTAAGAGTGCCGCGTTATACTACACTAAATGTAAGTGCAGGAAGCAGTATTACCTGTCCCGCCTGGAATGGAAGTACAGGCGGAATTGTTGCAATCGAAGTGCAGGGGTTAGCAACGATTAACGGAAATATTGATGTAAGCGCTAAAGGTTTTCGCGGGGGTAATCTATTTGACAACAATTCAACATATGGTGTGTTAAACTATAGATGGCCAACCGATGATTACGGTGCTGAAAAGGGAGAAAGTATAGCAGGTTCTGTTACGGATTATGATAACATGGGTGGAAGATATTGCAAAGGCGCTCCGGCTAATGGGGGAGGCGGAGGCAGTGGTCACAATACGGGTGGTGGAGGCGGAGGCAACGCCGGAACAAGTGCTTATAACGGAAACGGAACTCCCGATGTATCGAACTCTGCATGGTCAGCTGCATGGAATCTTGAATATGCCGGATTCGCAGGCAGTGTTTCTTCGGGCGGAGGAAAAGGCGGTTATAGCTTTTCGTCTTCAAATCAAAATGCCTTAACAGTTGGTCCGTTCAACTCAGCCTGGGGCGGTGATTTCAGGAGAGATAACGGAGGACGAGGTGGCAGACCCCTTGATTATTCAGGCGGTCGGATATTTTTTGGCGGAGGAGGTGGAGCGGGTGAACAAAACGATTCAAAAGGAGGTCGTGGCGGCAATGGCGGCGGAATCATTACAATTTTTTCTTACGATGCAATCAGTGGAAGCGGTCAAATAGTTGCAAACGGAGAAAACGGTACGAACTCTCTTACAAATAATGGTACCGACGGTTCGGGTGGCGGCGGCGGCGGCGGAACAATAATTTTAAATACAACGAATACTACTTCCGGAGTTTCTGTCAATGCAAATGGCGGAACGGGCGGATCACAATCCGTTCAGTTTTTTAATCTCGAAGCCGAAGGTCCGGGTGGTGGCGGCGGCGGCGGATTTATTGCCATTACTAACGGAGCACCTGCGCGGAGTGCGAATGGAGCCGCAAACGGCACGACTAATTCCGCGTCATTGTCTGAATTTCCTCCTAATGGAGCGACACGAGGCGGGCAGGGTATAAGCAATGCTACATTAAATCCATTCAGGATTTTACCACAGACGGTAAATATATGTTCTGGTGTTTCTAAAGTACTAACTGTAAGCACATCGGGAACTCCTCCTCCTGGAGCTGTTTATTATTGGTACGACCAGGCTATTGGTGGCTCCCTGCTTGGGACGGGAACATCTTATACAACGCCTGTACTTACATCTTCGCAAACATATTATATTACATCGTGTCCGGGATTTAGCAGAGTTGCCGTAAATGTTGTTGTTAACGGAAGTATGACTTCATCATTTACATCGAACGGAAATTGTACAGGTTCTCCTGTAACTTTTACCGGAACAGGTTCATCAAATATTGTAAGCTGGTATTGGGATTTTGGTGATGCCACTGCTCCTTCTACACAACAAAATCCGACTCACAGTTATAGCGCAGGCGGAAGCTACCAGGTTGTATTGACGGTTGGCGACGGAGTTTGTACAATGTCAGTTTCACAAAACATTACAATCACAAACAACCCGGTCAGTAACTTTACCTCATCTGCAAGCGGAACAACATGCGGTTCCTTGCCGGTACAGTTTACAAATGCATCGACCGGAGCAACAGGTTATTCATGGAACTTCGGAGACGGGACGCCTTTAAGTACGCAAACGAATCCTTCGCATACTTTCCCTGGCTCAGGAACTTATATCGTTGTGTTAACAGCGTCGAATTCGGGATGTACAAGTACCCATAGTCTTTCGGTTAACATTGGTCCGCGCCCGCTTGCATCGTTTTCATCGAGTACATCCACCTGTACCAACGATATCATTTCTTTCACAAATCTTTCTAACGGAAATGGGGGAACAATAACATCTTACAGCTGGAATTTCGGTGATGGTTCTGCGCAATCTTCGCAACAAAATCCGACTCATTCCTATTCCGCGGGCGGATTATACAATGTAACCCTCACTACCAACACAGCAAATTGTTTTGATGATACAACAATTGCGATTACCATTACTCCGACACCTGTTATTAATTTTGCTGCTTCCGCATCAAATGGTTGTTCACCACTTACAGTTAATTTTTCAAATACAACAACAGGAAGCCCGGTCTATTCATGGAATTTCGGTGATGGCTCTCCTCTGTCAAATGCGGCAACACCTTCACATATTTATACAACATCAGGAACGTATTCTGTTACTCTGATCGCAACACAGAATGGTTGTGGTGATACATTGGTAATTCCTAACATGATTACCATCGCTAATTCTCCACTTGCATCCTTTACAGGTCTTACGTCAATCTGTCTGAGCGATAGTTTGCATTTCAATGATATTTCAAATGGAAATGGATCCTCTATTACTTCATATAACTGGGATTTTGACGACGGGAATACTTCTACACTTCAAAATCCTGTTCATGCCTATGCGACACCGGGAACTTACAATGTCAGACTTACGGTTTCAAACGGATCCTGCTCCGACGATACAATACAGGCAATAAATGTTTCGCCCGGCCCCGTTGCGTCTTTTACAACTCCATTCTCAACTTCCTGTGGCCCTCTTACAACAACATTAACTAATACAACTTCCGGTTCCGCCACTTTCACGTGGAACTTTGGCGACGGATCTCCGCTTTCAAACGTAGTATCACCGACTCATACATATACCGGAGTCGGAGTTTATACCGTAACATTAATCGCATCCCAGGGAACATGTTCGGATACTCTCACAATGATCGATTATTTTACCGTGGCCGACGATCCATTCAGTTCATTCAATGCCACAAACCCTTGTTTCGGCGATTCGGTTTATTTTAATAATACATCTAATGGAGGCGGACTTCCCATAACAAGTTACTTCTGGGATTTTGACGACGGAAATTATTCATCGCTTCAATCTCCCGCTCATTTTTATACATCTCCCGGTACTTATAATGTACAGCTTTCCGTATTTAACGCCGGTTGCGCAAACGACACCATTATTCCGATCGTTGTAAGTCCGGCTCCGGCCATTAGTTTTTCATCAAATACTACTACTGCTTGCGACAGCGCTACGATTGTGTTTTCGAATTCTACAACCTCTGCTAATTCTTATACCTGGAATTTCGGCGACGGAAATACATCAACTGCAGCAAGTCCGGCACATACATATCTTTCGGCGGGCTCATATACAGTAACGTTAACGGCCACCAACGGATCATGCAGCACTGCTCAGTCGAAATTGAATTTAATTGTCATTCGAAATACTCCTGTTGTAAATATCACGACATCTCAAAACAGCATTTGTAAAGGCGATTGTATTTCTTTTAATGGTTCAGGCAGCGGGGCCACATCGTGGTTGTGGAATTTCCAGGGCGCTTCTCCAGTTAGTTCGGGCGCACAGAATCCCTCAAACATATGCTACAATTCGACCGGAAATTATGATGTAACACTTACTGCGACCGACGGATTCTGCACCGGTACGCAAACACTACAGTCAATCCACGTCGTAGATTGTGCCATCGCGCCGAGGTCTAATTTTATTTCCAGTGATACGGCTATTTGTGCGAAAGATTGTATCAGTTTTGTTGACATCTCGTCGAATGCGCAAACCTGGCAATGGTATTTTCCGGGAGCATTTCCGCCAACCACAAATCTTGAACACCCGGGGAATGTTTGTTATTCGCAGAGCGGAACCTATGATGTTATGCTGATAACATCAAATCCCGCCGGAACAGATACTCTTTTGTTAACCAACTTTATTCAGGTTTCACCGGCGCCGGCCGTTCCGGTAATTACACAAAACGGAAATAATTTAACAGCATCTTCAACGGGCCAGTGTCAATGGTTTCTCAATAATATTCCTTTGGCCGGAGCAAACTCTCAAAATTATACAGCCTTGCTTTCGGGAGATTATTCTGTTATGGTCACGGATGCAGGCGGCTGTACTTCTACTTCTTCTGTTCTTCATGTTTCACTCGTCGGAATTGAAGAGGAGGACGGATTGCTTTCTTTTAATATCTATCCTAATCCCGTGAGTGATAATTTTTCTATTCAGATTCAAGCAAAAAAGCAGGGAAAACTTACAGTTTCTATTTACGATGCCATTGGCAGAAAAGTGTTTTTTGATGCTGTATTATTGAGCTCAAAAGAACAAACCTTTAATTACAGGACAGAAAACATCACCGCCGGGATGTATTTCTTACATGTTACTTTTGAGAATAGAAAATGGTTAAAGCCATTAGTTAAGAATTGATATATTAAATCACGAATCATTTTCCTGATTATTAATACTTTTTTATTGCAGGTTTTTGCTGTAAGAAAGGAGTAGTACTTACAACAACTTTAGCGTATTTATCATGTAAAATCAAGGTATTGCATATAAAATGCATGAATTGATTATGCGTGTAATTTTATTATTACTTGTTTTATTTTCCACATGTCTGAATCTGCGGGCTCAATATCCATCTGAGTCTGACACTACTCCCTTTTATCTGATGTCTCTTGAACAGCTGATGAATGTCAACGTTACAGTTGCGTCACAGTTGCCTATGACAAACCGGGAATCACCGGGAATTGTCACAACGCTGAACAGAGTTGAAATAATAAATTCAGGAGCCAGCGATCTCATGGGATTATTGCAGATGGTACCCGGTTTTGATTTCGGAGTAGACGTTGAAGGTGTTATTGGAATTGGAGTCCGGGGAAACTGGGCACACGAGGGAAAGGTTTTATTAATCGTCGATGAAATGGAAATGAATGAGGATCTGTACTCAACATTACAGTTCGGCGCCCACTATCCGATAGATCAGATTAAGAAAATTGAAATTATCCGCGGACCCGGTTCCGCCATGTATGGTGGTAATGCGGAATACGCAGTTATAAATATTACCACGATTAACAGCAAGGACTTCGATGGCATAAACGTTTCAACACAGGGTTCCCTGATGAGTGAAACGTTTGCTTCCCGCGGATTGTCGCTTGCTGCGGGCCATAACTTTGGACGGGCTCATGTTAATTTTTCAACGGTATTAAAAAATGCAAACAGAAGTCAGGATGTATTTCATGATGCATCAGGTAACAGCTATGATATGACCGACCAGTCGGGTCTTTCAAATAATCAGTATCGGTTGGATTTAAATGTAGGTAGTTTTTCTGCGACCGGAATGATTGACAATTATTCGATTGAGCAAAGAGACGGATATCGCAATGTTTATTCGAGACCATACGTAATTGATTTCAGCAATGCATATATAACTGCCAAATACGATTACCAGATCAATGAAAAATTAAAAATAACTCCGGGATATAAGCATAAGAATCAGCATCCCTGGACTAACACCGAATCTGATATCAGTGACGACTTCACGCCTTATAGTACACGCGTTTGTAAAAACGAATACTACCTCACCGGTAATTACGACCCTACCAATAATATAAATGTTATTGGCGGGATGGTGTATTATAATCAGGATGCGGAGCAGGGTATTGATTCTTTGTATTTCAGCAATTCGACAAAATTGATTGTTGTAGATAATTATGCCGGATTTGTACAGGGAATTTTCAAGCTCAAGCCGTTGAATATTATTCTGGGTTCGCGATATGAATATAATTCCAGTTACGACCCTTCTTTTGTTCCCCGAATCGGTGTCACAAAAGTATTCGACAACTTTCATTTCAAAGGTCTTTACAGCCGTGCTTTCAGGGCGCCCTCTATTGAGAATATTGATATAACGCCCGACATTTTACCTGAAAGAACTTCAGTAGTTGAATTCGAAGGAGGAATGAAACTATCTCCAAATTGCTACCTGACTGCAAATTTGTTTGACATCACAACCAATGATCCAATAATTTTTGACTATGATGAGAACGAGGAGGAGACTTATATAAATGAGACCTCGACCGGCAGCAGGGGATTTGATATCGATGTAAAGGCTAAGCTAAACGGATGGTATGCGACTGTATCATATTCGTATAACACCACAGCGGGACATAATATTATTCAATCTTATCGTGTACCGGGTGTTGACAACAAGGTCCTTGCATTTCCTTCTCACATGTTGAACGCGAATTGCAATATTCAGTTATCCAGGAGAATCAGCGTTAGTCCAACATTCAACTTTTTATCGGAGAGGTATTCATATCTCGAAACCACAGACGGATCGGTTCTCTCTGAAAGAATTGCACCCGTTGTTTATTCAAATATTAATCTGACGGTGACAGATGTTTTTTGCAAGGGATTGATGTTCCAGGCAGGATGCTTCAATTTGACCGATGAAAAATCGAATTATATACAGCCTTATAATGGAAACCATCGTCCGTTGCCCGGACAAGGTCGCCAGTTTCAGCTGAGACTTAATTACACCCTCTCCTTCGAAAGAAATTAATGCGGAACAAATTGAGAGATATGTACTTGACCCCCGTGAAGAAAATAGCACTTGTTGTGCTGTTTTTTTTCTGCTTTTCGGCGCGTACCGTTCAGAGCGAGGGGAATGAATACAATATCAAAGCGATGTTTGTGCTGAATTTTGTCAAATACATACAATGGCCCGGAGAAAGCGCAAGCAACTATTTCAGGATAGGTGTTATCGGTAAGTCGGAAATATTTCATGCCTTAAAGAGCATGACCGATAACCGGAACGAAACAAAGCAAATCAAGATTGAAGAAGTAAATGATCTGACGAAAGAGCAGTATAAAATTATTGTTATAAGTAAAAGTGAAAACGGTCGGATAACCGAGATATTAAAAAAATACAAGAACAAAGGCATATTGCTTGTGTCAGATGAAGCGGATAGTAAAAATTCCGCGGCCATAAACCTGGTCAATGTCGGCAATAAGATTCGTTTTGAAATTAATACAGTGGAAGCCCAGGATGAGGGAGTGAAAATCTCATCCAAGCTGGTAAGTCTTGCATATAAAGTAAAATAATAAAGGCATGTTAATAAAGAATAAGTCGTATAAAATTGATTTTGAGATTTACATAGTATTCATTGCTGTTATAGGTATCTCTGTCTTTAACGCGATTTATAGTTCGTTCAATATTTCCCGTAACCAGGAGTCGACAAGCAGGATTATGACTGTCGACATCCCTTCGTTGCAAAAGCTGGAAAACATGAACCTGCTTATTACCAAATCCAAAATGTATACAACAAATTGGGTTTATCTTCCGAATAATCCGGATGACAAAGAGCGTTTAAGGGTTTTGCACCTCACCGAATATCCCGCATTGAAAAAGTCAATTTCAAAGTTGATGAAGGAATGGAAGGAAAAGGACGATGCAAAACGGATGACAAAAATATTTAACGGTTTTGAAAGCCTGATGGTTTATCAGAAGCAGATTATGCGGATGCTAAACTCATTTGATGATTATGAAGACCCTGAAATTAAGTTTTCTGCCGAGGCAATTATCGATAAGAATATTCTTACCGAGTGCGCGGACCTTACCGCGCAATTAAACGATCTTATTAATAAGAAAAAAATACAAGCCGAATTAACTCACATTGAAACGCGCAGCTCATCACGCAGTACGATGTGGAGCGTTATGAGTATTGCGATACTTATTGTGATCGTGGTTTTTGTCGCCGCCATTTATATGTCAAACAATATCATTGTCCCTACCATGCGTCTGAAGAACTTCATTCTTCAAATGGGAAGAGGCGAGATACCCGACATAAATATTAAGCCGGGAAAGAATGCAGTTGGTCAAATGATAGAAGCTGTACAAACTCTGGCATTCAGTCTGAGGCAAACGGCGCACTTTGCTCATGAAATCGGATGCGGAAATCTTTCGGCTGAGTTTAATCCGGCCAGCGAAAAGGATGAACTTGGAAATGCGCTCGTTCAGATGCGCGCAAGTTTGCGTGAAGTGGATGAAGCGAACAGACAGCGTACTTGGATTGCTTCTGTCGCAAATGAAGTGAATGGTGTTTTACGCGAGAACAGTGATGATATAGATAAACTTTCCGAAGGTGTTATATCGGTACTTGTAAAATCGCTAAGTGCTCTGCAGGGCGGATTGTATCTCGTGGAGGATTCGCATGAGAATCGGGCCAACAGAATTAAGCTTCAGGGGGCCTATGCAAAAAGCGCTCTGGAAAATCCACGTGAAACATTTATGGAGGGAGAGGGTTTGGTCGGACAGGTAATTAAGGACAGGCGATTAATTTACCTGCGTGATATACCATCAAAAAACAGTGTCATCGAATCCGGTTTTTCAAGATACTGTCCGAGCCACGTTCTGATTATCCCATTAAAATATCATGATAATGTTTATGGGGCAATCGAGTTTTCCGGTTTCACAGAGTTTCCTGATTTTCAGATTGAATTTATCAAGAGTATAGGACAAACAATAGGATCAACAATCGCTTCGGTTAAGTCAAACACTTTAACCAAGCAATTATTAGCGGAAACAAGAAAGCAGGCTTCACGATTAAGTTCGCAAGAGGAAGAGCTTCGTAAAAAGAATGATGAGCTGTATAACCAGAGCCGCTTGCTGCAGGAGTCGGAAGAGGAATTGAGACAAAGTAATTTGGAGTTAAAGCAAAAAGCGATTGAACTTCAACAGAAGAATGAAATTAATGACCAGGCAAGACAGGCTCTTATCATAAAAGCGAAGGAGCTGGAGTTAAACAGTAAATATAAATCGGAATTCCTTGCTAACATGTCTCATGAATTGCGAACGCCTTTGAACAGCGTGCTGATTCTTGCGAAACTATTGGAAGAAAACAAGGAGAAAAATCTTACCGGAAAGCAAATTGAATATGCAGGTGTAATTCATAAATCAGGCAAGGATTTATTGGACCTGATTAATGAGATCCTTGATCTTTCAAAAATTGAAGCGGGTAAAATTGAACTTATTCCCGAAGAGACAGATATCAGTTCTGTCTGCCAGGATCTCAAGATGCTTTTCTCCGAACTCGCCATTGATAAAAAAATCAATTTCAACATTGATATGGATAATTCGGTTCCCGGGGTTTTTGTTTCAGACAGAAAGAGACTCGAGCAGATTATCAGGAACCTTCTTTCGAATGCATTCAAGTTTACTCCCGTAAATGGCAGTGTAACATTATCTGTTAAAAGACCGGGAAAGAATGTATCATTCTCCAACAGAAATTTAATTGACAGGAAGAGAATTATTGAATTTTCGGTCACAGATACGGGTATAGGAATTCCGGCCGAGAAACAGGCTCTGATATTTGAAGCCTTCCAGCAGGCCGACGGATCAACAAATCGCAGTTATGGCGGAACCGGCCTCGGTTTATCAATCAGCAAAATGCTTGTGTCAATGCTTGGAGGTGAAATGCAGCTTGTTAGTGAGCAGGGCGTTGGCAGTACTTTTTATGTGTATCTGCCGATAGATTTTTTATCAGTCAACGGGGATTCAAATACAACTTCAGAGAATACAATACCCGAGAAAAGCCCGGAACCTCCTGTTCGTGAAAAGAAAGTTGGGGAATTTTCAGGCTCTGACGACAGAGGTGAGTTGCTTCCCGATGATAAAGTTCTGCTGATTATAGAAGACGATGTTTCCTTCGCGGGAGTGTTATTAGATATGGCCCATGAAAGGAAGTTTAAAGCCGTAATAGCGACTGACGGTGAAGAGGGTCTTGAGTACGCAATGTACTACAATCCTTCGGCCATTATTATGGATATGCAGTTGCCCGGATTAAATGGTTTCACGGTACTTAGAAAAATTAAGGAAAATCCGAAACTCAATCACATTCCTGTTCATGTCATGTCCGCTATGGACAAAAAGCAGCTTGGAATTGATATGGGTGCAAGCGCCTATCTGAGAAAGCCTCTTGATAAGAGAGACCTCGATGATGCATTTGTTTCAATTGATCAGAGTATCGAAAAGGATATTCAGCATGTATTATTAATTGAGGACGTTAGAATTCACCAGGAAATTGTTCAGAATTTATTGAAAGTATATCATAGTCATGTTAAGGTTGAATCGGTTTCCGACATTCATTCAGCCTGGGAAATCCTTCGTTCAACAGAAATCGATGTTGTCGTTCTTGATTTGGATTTGGGATCAGGCATGGAAGAAGGGCTTACTTTTCTCGAAACATTTAAATCATATTCCGAATTTTCATCGGTTCCTGTAATTGTTTTCACGGGAGCTGAATTAGATATTGAAACGGAAGAAAAGATAAGGTCATTCGCTACGATAGTGAACAAGGATGAAAAGTCTGTCGACAGGCTGTTGGAAGAAACAGAAGTTTTTTTAGGAGGCTTCAATCAACCGGTGAATCCGGCCGAACCGGAGTACATGGATGATATTCTTAAGAAGAAGAAGGTTTTACTTGTTGATGACGACATGAGAAACTTATATGCCCTGACGAATGTTTTCGAGCAGCAGGAAATGATTGTTGTTTCGGCATCGAACGGTAAAGTCGCGCTGGAGAAGCTTCAGGAAAACCCTGATATAGATTTAATACTAATGGATATCATGATGCCTGTTATGGATGGGTATCAGGCCATGGAAGAAATTAAACGAAACGAAGCGTTCAGAAATATTCCAATAATAGCATTAACCGCGAAAGCAATGGCTCAGGATCGCGAAAAGAGTATTCAGTGCGGAGCAAACGATTATGTATCTAAACCAATTAATACGGAGCAGTTACTTTCAGTTATGAAGGTGTGGCTTTTTAAAGAGACAATATGAAAAACAATTATTCAAAATACCGGGACTACTGGCAAATTATAGCGGAGAATACGGGATATGACTTTAGCGGATATTCCCTGGAATCATTAAATCAAAAGCTCGAGAAATTTATTTCCTACGAACGAATAGCGACGGCTGAGGAACTGAGACAAAGAATTTCTTCTGACCGGCTTTCGCAGGAGCGTATGCTTGGCAGATTATTAACCAACAGCACGGAGTTTTTCAGGGATGCTGATTTTTTCAGATCATTGAAACGATCGGTACTAAATCATTTGGCAATTAATCCTGAAATTAATATCTGGATTGCCGGATGTTCGACTGGCGAAGAAGTTTATTCAATCGCTATTTTATTGGATGAAATGAAATTGCTGAACAGGTCGAATATAGTTGCAACGGACATAAATCCATTAAACATAGAAGTAGCTGACCGCGCAATTTACTCTCTGCAGAAAGCGAAGGCTTGTTCGATGAGATATTTTAAGGCAGGCGGCACACGAAAGTTTTCTGATTATTATACCGCATATTATGATCAGGTTGTAGTTCAGGAAAGATTACGCTCGCAGATTACTTTTGTACAGCATGATATAATCGAAGATAAGCCACTGAGAAGATTTCACCTGGTGGTTTGCAGAAATGTTCTGATTTATTTCACCGGCAATATCCAGTCAAAAGTTATTAAGAATATATCAGACAATATTTATAATTATGGTTATGCATGCTTTGGTTCTGGGGAAGTGGATTCTATTCCGGGCGAATTGAATTTCGGCATCATAGACAGAAAAAATAATATTTTCAGAAAAATCATTTAAAGCAGAAGTGTAAGAATTGACCTGAATTAACTGATTTCCCGCCCTAAATAAATATAATTTGCACACACACACAATTAACATGTTATTAAAGGAAAAGACAGCTACAACACCATCCATAAGTGATTATGAACCGGCAAAACGAATTGTAAATATTTTACTGGTTGATGATCACCCTGCAAATCTTATATCAATCGAATCTTTTCTCGCCGAAGAGGGAAGAAATATCATTAAAGCATCTTCAGGAAATGAAGCTCTTGAAATTGCCTTGAATAC
>CAZAON010000072.1:0-3194 GCA_964486655.1 uncultured Flavobacteriales bacterium | reverse complement strand
TTTATAAATGATACCATCATGTTTCTTTCGCAGCATGATGCAAGGAGATTGCCAAACGGAAATCTGTTATTGTTTGATAATGGAAGACCAAATCCGTTTCATCCTGCCGTTGCAAAGGAATATGCAATCGATGAGGTTAATATGACTGCCACTTTGGTATGGTATCACCAGGAAGGCCCCGGCGTTTATAGCCAGTCACAGGGAAATTGTCAGCGACTTGCAAGCGGACTTACATTGATCAGCTATGGTGATGCTAAGAATGAAAATGTCGTATTTAACGTAGTGGATTCGCTGAATAATAAGGTATTCGAATTGTCGTTCCCCGATACTCTGGTTACCTACAGAACCTTCTATTCAGAATCTGTAAATTTCCTGTTTAACAGATCTTCTATTTCGTGTGCAGATGATTCTCTGACTGCTGATAACGGATTTACGGAATATATCTGGTCTAATGGAGCAACCACACAGAGCATTACCGTTAACACGGCCGATACTTTTTATGTTTATGTGCCTGTGGGTGACAGTGGTTATATAAGCTCTGATTTGTTTATTGTAACTGATACTGCGAATATTTGCAGTGGAGTTGGTATAGCGGAAGTTACTAAAGGTAAAATAGGTGCTTATCCAAATCCGGTGAATGATCTGTTAAATGTGAGATTTGCCGAAAAAGCCGAAAGTATTGATGTGTTGGATATTGCGGGCAGAACTATCATGCATTTCGTTCCTGAACACGATCAGATTTCGATTGACGTTTCATCACTGCAGTCAGGAGTCTATTTCCTTAGATCAGGTGAATTCTCCATTACTTTCGTAAAACAATAGAAGTATCAAAATCAATAGAAGGTGAAGTGCCGTTCAACAGGGTGCTTCACCTTTATTTTTTGAAAATAAAATAGACTGCCAGTATCAGAAATACAAACCCGATCAGATGATTGATCCTGAAAGTTTCATTTTTAAAAACTATGACTGCAAAAAGGGTGAATACAACTAGAGTTATTGTTTCCTGAATCACTTTTAATTGCCACAGATTAAACGGACCGCCATTTTCTTTATATCCGATCCGGTTTGCCGGTACCTGGGCGGTGTATTCAAAGAATGCGATTCCCCAGCTTATCAGTATAATAATAAAGAGTCCGGATGATTTAAACCATCCCATCTCTTTAAATTTTAAATGTCCGTACCAGGCAAAAGTCATAAAGACATTCGATAAGGTAAGTAATGCGACAGTGTATACTCCTTTCATTTTTTCTAATGTTATTTGAGATTATTAGCTGAGTTGTTCAAATTCAAATTCAGTTACTTTCAAGTTCGGCGTATTTATAGTTTTCAATTACTTCCGGAACATTTGAATTTTCTGTCCGCGAGGTTACCAGTTTGCTTATGGTATGCGCTGTCATCAGCTTTTCATTGATCGGTGAAAAAAAAGATTTTATCTGCTCATCTTTTAAATCAGGTTGAATCCATTCTTTTTCTTTTTCAGGCAGAAGAATTACCGGCATTCTTAATTTTGAATTGTGAATCTTAGCCATGAGCGGATTCGCTTCGGTTGTGAGAATAGAGAAGGAGCGGAATATTTCTCCGGTAGATTTATCAACCCAATGACTATAGATTCCGGCCATGGCAAATATTTCCGTCGTCTTCAGATGAATAAAGTATGGGTATTTCTTTTTATTAAAATCCTGCCATTCGAAAAAACCGGTTGATATAACCATGCATCGTTTTTTATGAATTGAATTTCTGAAGGATGGCTTTTCAAAGACGGTTTCGGATCTGGCATTTAAAGTCTGTGTCCTTATTTTTTTTGCCGTCTCAGTGTCTTTTACCCAATTTGGAATTAGTCCCCACCTGTATAACTTTATCTTGTCAGGATCTTCGGCTGTAATAACCGGCCATTCGGGATAGGTAAAGCCATTGCCATGAAAGATCGGATCAAAATCTATTTCTGCCTGTGCTTTAAATCTGTTGGCTACTTCCTGAGCTTTTTTGCTCATTGAGTTGTGGAAACACATGAGGGGTTTTGGGTTTCGGGTTACGGGTTATGGGTTATGGGTTAAGGGTTTCGGGTTGGGCGCTCTGGAAAAATGTAAGAGTATACTTCCCGAAAGTTCAGAAGGCAAATTAAATAAATAATATCAATTAGTTCAGACTTTGTCGGATTGATAAATAGACTCAAGACTAACTACTAACTACTGCACAGTAATCACATCCTTCAAGCGGGTAGTATACATTGGCGAAAGCATTTCCTGCCTTAGTTTCCATTTGTTTTCAAAACCGTGGGTGGCTATACGCAGCATGTCTCTTCCCATTTTTCCGTTAACACGGTCCATTACTTTCATAATGGCTGAGTGTTTATATCGCCCTACCCCTTCAAAAAAATTTTGCTGCTCATTTCCCTCCGGCACAAACTCACTGACAATTATGCCAACTTTTTTGTATGCGAAACCTTTCTTGTAAATTTTACTGAGTCCGAGTCTGGCATAATGCACAAGTTCAAGCGTACTATTCGATGCTACCGGAAGGGTGAGCACAATGTTTTTTGCATACTGAGGCAGATCGGAACGAAACTGATTCGTATGCAGAAATACCATCATCACCTTGGCACAACTTTTCTGTTTGCGTAATTTCTCCGCACACCTTGTAGCATAAGCTGTCGCGGCCTCCTCAATAGGGCCGTACTCCGTTTGCATTTCGCCAAAACTTCTGGATGTGCAAATATTTTTTTTCGAAGCCGGTTGCAACTCAGGAAGAATGGAGGAGGAGCCTTGTAATTCCTCCCAGAGCCTTTCACCAACGACCGTAAGATTTTGCCGGACCCATGAACGTGGCATATTTACAAAGTCAATTGCCGTATGTACATTATTCTTTTCAAGAAATTTCCTGTGCTCGCTGCCAATTCCCCATACATCACCGATGGGGTACGATGCAAGTATGTCATTGATTTCATTTTTTTGGATGGTAAAAACTCCTCCTCGTCCTTCCTTTTTCGAAAGTTTATTCGCCGCTTTTGCCAGGGTTTTGGTAGGTGCAATTCCGATGCTGACCGGAATACCCGTATTCTTTTTTATTGTTCGAATAATCTTCTGTCCGTATTTGTAAAGGTCAAAATGTTCGTAGCCATTCAAAAAAAGAAATGCCTCGTCGATCGAGTAACACTGCATCTCCGGTGCGAAACCGGCCAGCGTGCGCATCACGCG
>CAZAON010000071.1:0-2328 GCA_964486655.1 uncultured Flavobacteriales bacterium | reverse complement strand
CAACTATGCTCCCGCTTACCGTGAGCTGGCCGAAGTGCTGTTCAAATTAGGAAAGCTCCCTCAGGCGAAAGAATCATATAAAAAGTATCTGGAACTCTCTAAGAATAACTGTGGTGCCCGAATCAGATATTCCTATTTTTTGTTCATCAGCAAAAGCTATAAAGATGCAATTAATGAATTGAACCAGGTCGGAGAAAGATGTGATTCGAATAACCTCTCCTTATTAAGAATAAAGCTTTACTCTTATTACGAGGATAATGATTATGAAAGGGCCATTTATTATGCAAACCGCTTATTCGGTTTTGTAAATGCCGAAGAAAGAACATCTACAGATCTTGAATACTACGGTAAATCACTGATCAAGTCTGCCCCCGATTCAACCGGTGTTTTATCCGGTATCGAACAGTTGCAAAAGGCATTTTCAATGGATCCTAATCGTTCCGATTTATATTCACCGCTTGCCGATGCATATATTAAACTAAAGCAATATGATAATGCCATTCAATTGCTCAAACAAAAAATTGCAATAGGCAAAGATGTTAAAGTAGCCGATCACTATAGCCTGGCAAGTGCTTATTATTATAACAGGCAGTTTTTGGAAGCTGACACTTCAGCAGCAAAAGTAAATGAACTTTCTCCGACATACGCCAGCGGCTGGATGCTCAGAGCAAGAATTAATTCAAACATTGATTCAACCAGCGAACAGGGTCTTGCAAAACCTTTTTATGAGAAGTATATCGAAAGAGCATTATCAGACTCGGCCAATGTTGCAAAGTATAAGCAGGGACTCATCGAAGCGTATGGTTATCTCGCTTACTACTTCATTCTGAAAAACGATAAGGAAAACGGACTGATCAATTTGAAAAAGAAGCAACAGCTTCTTACTTCGGATAGCGAAGACTGGAAGAAAGTTAAAGACGCCATTGATCAGCTTGAGGGCAGGGCTCCCGCCGGCAAGCCGAAAAAATAACATTATTAACTAAAACTTTTAATAAATCCCGGATCCTTCCGGGATTTTTTGTTTCTATTGGTTTTATATTACATTGCAAATAATTGTCGGGACACATTGCAACGTGACCCAACTACTTCAAACAAAGACGTATGTAATGCGTCTATATATAAAATTTATGGCATCTACTTTATTTGTTAAGAAACCCATTCAGGAACTTATTCGTGACAGTGAAGAAACGGGCGGATTAAAAAAGACACTCAATGCGAGGAATCTTGTTGCCCTTGGAATCGGTGCGATTATCGGAGCCGGTCTTTTTGTTCGAACCGCTGCAGCTGCCGCAAATAATGCCGGTCCCGCGGTAACAATCGGTTTCATCGTTGCTGCAATTGGTTGTGCATTGGCAGGTTTATGTTATGCAGAATTCGCAAGCATGATTCCGGTTTCCGGAAGCGCATATACTTACTCTTATGCTACCATGGGCGAGTTCGTTGCCTGGATTATTGGCTGGGATCTGGTATTGGAATATGCAATCGGTGCCGCTACTGTTAGTATTGCCTGGAGCGAATATCTGAACAAACTTTTGCATTATATCGGAATGAATATTCCTTACGAGTTATGTCATTCGCCTTTCGAAGTAGATCCGACAAACCCTGCCATCAGCGGTTTAATTAATCTGCCCGCCATATTTATCGTATTCGTTTTATCATTGCTTCTCATACGCGGCACAAAAGAGTCGGCCTTTGTAAACGGAATTATCGTCGTAACTAAAGTGGCCATCGTGATTCTCTTTATCGTTTTAGGCTGGTCTTATATTAATCCGGCAAACCACACTCCATACATTCCCGCACCTTCAACATTCATCGACTCACAGGGAATCGGTCATAATTATGGCGGCATACTCGGTATACTTGGAGCGGCCGGTGTTGTATTCTTTGCCTTCATCGGATTTGACGCCGTTTCCACGGCCGCGCAGGAAGCAAAAAATCCCAAGCGCGATATGCCAATCGGTATTTTAGGATCACTCGTAGTATGTACTATTCTTTACATATTATTTGCACATGTGTTGACCGGAATAGCAACTGTCGAAGATTTCCGTAGCACGGGTAAAGAAGCATCCGTTGCCTTTGCCATTCAAACATACATGACCGGACATGCATGGCTGGCAAAACTTGTAACCGTAGCCATTCTGGCCGGATTCTCTTCGGTAATTCTCGTAATGCTTATGGGACAGTCGCGTGTGTTTTATTCAATGAGCCGCGACGGACTTGTTCCAAAAATTTTCTCTGAGGTTCATCCTAAATTCCGCACACCATATAAATCCAATCTTTTGTTCTTTGTTTTTGTCGGACTATTCGCCGCTTTTGTTCCCGGAGACA
>CAZAON010000070.1:0-20948 GCA_964486655.1 uncultured Flavobacteriales bacterium | reverse complement strand
CTGTCGTTAAGTGACCAGAAATGAGTACCCCCGGTAAAATCCAGCGCTGAACTTTCTACCAGATCCGAAGGCAGACTTCCCTTAACATTGGCTGAAACCGTTGATGCTACTGATGTTTGAGAAACAACAATTGCAACACATAATAAGGCCACTGTCACTGAACTAAAGAAATTTCTCATCTGTAAAATAATTTGTTGATTAAAAATGAATTCCTCCGAATTCACTACACGCAAATTAATCGGTCGCAAATATAAAAGAAATGTAAAGCATTGGTAATCTTACAAATTTCAACTTTTCTGTAACCTTATGTGAAAAGGCCTAAAAAATCCTTTTTAACCATTTTAGAAAACATATCATCTTAAAACTTCATTTTCTGCTCTAATTTTAATTATTTTATAACTTCGCACGCATTCAATTTCAACAATATGAATTATAAGAGAATAAACGATGTTACAGGCTGGATAGCTTTTCTCATTGCATGTTATACTTTCCTTTCTACAATTGAACCAACCGGTAGCTTTTGGGATTGCGGAGAGTTTATAGCAACTGCACATAAACTGGAAGTTGGTCACCCGCCGGGAGCCCCGTTATTTTTGATGCTAGCCAGAGTGTTTATTCTTTTTGCCGGTGATAACGTGACTCAGATTCCTGTCATGGTTAATGCCCTTTCAGCTTTAATGAGCGCTTTCACGGTACTGTTCCTTTTCTGGACCATAACTGCAATGGGCCGAAAAATCATTTTAGATAATAAAGAACAAACTCTTGACCGGATAATTGCTGTAATGGGAGCCGGATTAATTGGTGCCCTCTCATATACTTTCTCAGATTCTTTCTGGTTCTCAGCCGTTGAAGGCGAGGTTTATGCCAGCTCATCTTTCTTCACCGCAATTGTCGTTTGGGCCATTTTTAAATGGGAACGCGCAGCCGATCAGCCTCATAACCTTCGCTGGTTAATCCTCATCGCCTATCTGATGGGACTCAGTATCGGAGTCCACCTCCTGAACCTCCTCGCAATTCCTGCTCTTGCATTTGTTTATTACTTCAGAAAGTATCAGCCAACGACTAAAGGTGTTATCTGGACTGCTATAATCAGCATATTCATATTAGCTTTCATCCAGTATGGTGTGATCCAGCAAATGATCACTCTCGCTGGTTCATTCGATTTGTTTTTTGTTAACTCAATCGGAATGCCTTTCGGAACGGGAATTATTATTTACGGACTTTTAGTGATTGGCGCATTGATTTTCGGATTACGCTATACAAGAAAAAAAGATCAGCCGCTTTGGAATACCGCGGTTCTCTGCGTGATTTTTATTATGATCGGATATTCTTCATTCGCTCAGATCATCATTCGCTCTAATGCGAATACTCCTCTCGATGAAAATAATCCCGAAAACGTTTTCAATTTCATTTCATACCTGAAACGTGAACAATACGGAGAGAGACCATTAGCATACGGGCAGAATTACAACGCGAAAGTCATCGACCAGAAAGAAGGAGCCATGAACTATGCTCGTGTGAAAGGCGCCGATAAATATGTTGAAGCCGGCAGAAAAGTTGAGCCTGTTTATGAACCGGATAAGTGTACCCCATTCCCGAGAATGTGGAGTAACCAGCCAAACCATATTAATGAATACAAAAAGTGGGCAGACATTAAAGGTGATCGCTCCCCTACTTTCGGCGACAATCTCAAATTCTTTTTTGTTTATCAGCTGGGTGAAATGTACTGGAGATATTTCATGTGGAATTTCGCCGGAAGACAAAACGATGTTCAGGGGCCTGGCGGAATCACACGCGGTAACTGGTTGTCCGGAATCAAATTCATCGACGAAATGAGACTCGGTCCGCAGGATAAACTTCCCGAAAGTCTTCTGAATAACAAAGCAAGAAATCCGATGTATATGCTACCATTCATACTTGGTATAATCGGACTCATTTATCACTATTCAAGAAACAAACATGATGCATGGGTGGTAATGCTTCTCTTCTTCTTTACCGGAGTCGCGATCGTTATTTATCTGAACGGTACACCACAGCAACCTCGTGAACGGGATTATGCTTACGCAGGTTCATATTATGCTTATGCAATGTGGATCGGGCTTGCCGTTCTTTCCATTTACGAATTTTTGAAAAAGAAAATTTCAGGAACTACTGCCGCAGTACTTGCAACAGCTGTTTGTCTTACTGTCCCCGCAGTAATGGCAAAAGCCGGATGGAACGATCACAACCGTTCAGGCCGCTATACTTCCCGCGACTTCGCAACTGATTATCTTAACTCTTGTGCGAAAAATGCGATCATATTTACCAACGGAGATAATGACACATTCCCTCTCTGGTATGCACAGGAAGTTGAAAATGTCAGAACCGATGTTCGGGTTGTAAATCTAAGCCTTCTGAATACCGATTGGTACATTGATCAGCTCAAGCATAAATATTACACTTCAGAGCCAATCAATATTTCATGGTCTACCGACAAATACAATCTTGGCAAGCGTGACTATATTCCTTTTTATGATCGCGGACTTAAAGGTTCTGTAGAGCTGAAAGAACTTATTGACTTTATGGGAAGTGATGACGCTCAGGCGAAAGCTCGCACAAACAATGGCGATGAAGTAAATTACTATCCGACAAAAAACTTCAAGTTAACTGTAAATCGTGAAGATGTTCTGGCTAACGGAGTTGTCTCTCCTGAAAACGCCGATAAAATTGTTCCTGCAATGGAATGGTCTGTCGATGGAAATTACCTGATGAAGAACAGTCTCATGATCCTAAATATTTTAGCAAATAACAACTGGAAACGTCCGATTTATTTTGCTACAACAGTCGGATCAGACAACTACCTGAATCTCGAACCATATTTCCAGCTTGAAGGACTTGCATACAGAATCGTACCTATCCGTACCGAAACCAGAAACGATGTGGTTTCAGGAAGAGTTGATACTAAAATCATGTATGAGAATGTGATGAATAAATTCGTATTCGGAAACATGAAGAATGAAAATGTTTATCTCGACGAAAACAATCTTCGAATGACAACAAACTTCCGAATCAATTTTGCCCGTCTTGCCGAAGAATTAATGAATGAGAACAAGCGTGATTCAGCCATCAAGGTTTTAGATAAATGCGTTGAAGAAATGCCTGACAAAACTGTTCCTTATAATTACTTCATGGCAAAAATTGCGGAACTGTACTACCGTGCATCCGGAATAATGAACCGTGATACCCTTCAGCAAACTGATGTCGAACTCAACCGCAGGAATGAACTTGTTGCAAAAGCCAATGCTATTTCACAAAGGGTGATCGATATTTATGCCAACAACATGGACTATTATCTGAGCCTGAAAGGAACCAAGTATTTCAAACTTGTTGATCAGGATATGAATCAGGCTTTATACATTCTGCAGTCAATGTCCGGAATTTTACGCCAGACTAATCAGAAAGAAATTGCAGATAAAGCCGAGAAACGGTTTATGGAAGTTGCTCAGAAAGCAGGAATCTGAAGCATTGAAGAATGAAAATTGAAAATTGAAAATTGCAAGTTTCAATCTACCGTCTGTTATTTCCATCTCTCACCTGGAAGTTTTCTTCGAATGAGAGAAAAATTTATCTGACTTTCGATGACGGTCCGATTCCGGTTGTGACTGAATGGGTGCTGAATACTTTGAAAAAGTATAATGCACATGCTACTTTTTTCTGCATTGGTGATAATATCCGTAAACATCCTGATGTTTTCAAGTTGCTTGTTAATTCTTCCCATTCCGTCGGTAATCATACGATGAACCATCTGAACGGATGGAAAACGGAAACTGAAAAGTACATTTCAAATGTCGGCGAATGCGAGTCATATGTTTCGTCTGAATTATTTCGTCCGCCTTACGGTAAAATAAAACGTTCTCAAATTTCATTGCTCAAAAGCCATTATAGAATTATCATGTGGGATGTTCTTAGCAAAGACTATGATCAGTCATTATCCGGTGAAGATTGCCTCAGGCGAATTAAAAAAAATGCCGGAAACGGCTCTATAATCGTTTTCCATGACAGCCTTAAAGCCGAAAAGCGACTGCGATTTGCATTGCCGGCCACTCTCGAGCATTTTTCCGGACTAGGCTACGAATTCGCCGCTATCAGATAAGAATCATATATCTTTGCGTTAATGAAAATTTACTGCAATAGCTTAACTCATTACAGCCGGTATAAAACCCGCGAAGTAAAAGTGGGCGATTTAACCATCGGTGGGAATAATCCGATCCGCGTGCAGTCCATGACCACAACTGACACCATGAATACACTTGCTACGGTTGAACAATCCATTCGAATGATTGAAGCGGGTTGTGAACTTGTCAGAATTACTGCACCGAGTATAAACGAAGCAAAGAATCTCATCGAAATAAAAAAAATGCTACTGCAACGAGGATATAAAACACCTCTTGTTGCTGACATTCATTTTACACCCAATGCTGCCGAATTTGCCGCAAGAGTCGTTGAAAAAGTCCGCATAAATCCTGGTAACTACGCCGACAAAAAGAAATTTGAAACAATCGATTATTCCGATGCTTCATATGACGCTGAACTCGAACGTATCCGCCAGCGATTTATTCCGCTCGTAAATATTTGCAAAGAGTATGGAACTGCCATGCGTATTGGTACAAATCATGGCTCGCTGAGCGACAGAATTCTCAGCAGATACGGCGATACGCCACTCGGAATGGTTGAATCTGCAATGGAGTTTTTGAGAATTTGTGAAGACCTGAAATATCAGAACATAGTTCTTTCGATGAAAGCCAGCAACCCGCAAGTTATGGTTCAGGCTTACAGACTGCTCATCATGAAAATGACTGACGAAGGAATGAATTATCCTTTACATCTCGGAGTAACTGAAGCCGGTGATGGTGAAGACGGAAGAATAAAATCATCTGCCGGAATCGGCACATTGCTTGAAGACGGAATCGGTGATACAATCCGCGTTTCTCTCACCGAAGATCCCGAAAAAGAAATTCCAGTCGCTCTTGCGTTAGTTAACAGATATCTCAATAGAGAAAAACTTCAGAAACCTATTCCGCCAGTTGAAACATTACCATATGATCCCGTTTCTTATTCACGAAGACAATCAACTGCCATACATAATATCGGAGGAGTAAAAGTTCCTGTTGTGGTTCAGAATCTAAACAGAGAACAAAATATCAATCACTCCTCCCTGATCCCGTTCGGGTACAAATATTCCGAGAAAGACGATAAATGGAATCTCAAAGATCAGGCTTGCGATTATTTATTTACTGGCGAACAAAAACTTCCATTTGAAATACCCGGAACGCTGGGTGTAATTACCGGCAAGAATAGTCGCTTTTCAGCCGATAGTCTTTCCATTCATTTTATTGAAACAGATATTCATTCCGTTCTCTCAAATAACTTTTCTGTCGAACCAAACACAGTACTCATTTTAACTACGGCTAATGAAAATGGCATGGCCGAACAACGCAGGGCTTTTATCGAATTACTCAAAAATAAAATTAAAGCTCCTGTCATAATAAAACGCTCGTTTGAAACGGCCGATCATGAAAAACTGGCTCTTCTGGCCGCAACAGATTTTGGCGCATTATTGCTCGATGGATTCGGTGACGGCATTTGGATTGATGCACCGAATTGTGATCCTTCTAAAGTGAATCAGATAGCATTTGGAATACTCCAGGCCACACGGACGAGAATTTCCAAGACCGAATATATTAGCTGCCCCAGCTGCGGAAGAACCCTTTTCGACCTGCAGGATACTACCGCTAAAATCCGTTCACGTACCTCGCATCTGAAAGGAATCAAAATCGGTATTATGGGCTGTATCGTTAACGGTCCGGGCGAAATGGCCGATGCGGATTATGGATATGTCGGTACCGGCATAGGCAAGATAACCCTCTATAAGGGACGCGAAGTTGTTCAACGAAACGTTGATTCAGTAAAAGCTGTTGATGCTCTTATCGAACTGATAAAAGCAAACGGCGACTGGAATGAAGAAAATTAATTTTCAATCTGCACTCTTACCCTCTTCGTCTCATTTTCGGAGATGAATGATAAAATATAAGAGCCTTTTGCAAAAGCGGTAACATCAATCTCCCCTTTGACAAATCCTCTTCCGTTAATTTTCGATTGTACAATTCTTCTTCCCTGTACATCAAACAATTCGACTAACATCGAAGCGTCGGAACCCAGATTTACTTTATAGTAAAGTTTATCGTGAACCGGATTAGGATAAATTAATACGCCTGATGATGAAAAATCATCTATTGAAGTTGGTGAGGATATTGAGATTGTATCTGATCCTGCACATCCTGAAGAATCTGTTACAGTTACCCACATGTCGGCCGGACTTTGAACCTGTATTGATTCAGTAGTACTTCCATCAGACCACAGATAGTCAGTGAAACCTGTACCTGCATGAAGAGTAACCGTTGCACCTGAGTTTACAATCGTATCATTTCCTATGAAGATTACAGGTGATGATGCAACACTTACGGTAACCGGAATGCGCGAACTTGGACAAGTTGTTCCCGCATCGACAAAGTAAGTTGTCGATTGCGTTAAAACTGGTGTGGTAAAAACTGTATCAGTCAAAAATGGATTAGGACTTGTATCAGAAGTATACCAATGAACTATTGCATTGGAAACTGCTGAAATTGATACCTGACCTGAATCGCAGACAAATGCATCATGAACAATTGGCGGACTGCAAACAGGAGTCACATTAATTGAAACCGGATTCGATTCGAGTGAACATCCTTGTTCAGAAACCAACACGCTGTAATCACCTGTCTCCGTTACTTCGAAATCGAACGAATTTGCTCCGACAACCGGAGTTCCATAATTCAGCCACTGGTAAGAATAATTTCCGTTGGAAGTTGCCTCAAGTAAAACAGTATCGCCTTCACATATTGAGGAATTTCCGGTGAGAGAAACAGAAGTATTAAGTGCCGAATATTCACGACCAGGAGTTCCGCCCATGCATCCCGCAAACCAATGAACAGGATCGGAAAGGTTGCCTCCGGGACCTGTAGATTCAAGAGTATATCCATCTCCATCCGCTTCTTCAGACCATGGTAAATGATCATCGTAGGTCATATTGATGACAAGATTATTATTGCTGTCGAATAATCTTATCTGATCTCCGGAACTGCTAAGGCTGAAAGGTGTTGGTCCGATATAATTATTTACCGAAGGAAACTGCGTTGAAAAAAGCTGATTGTCCTGAGTAACCACCAGGTAACCGTTTGCAGGAAGGATTGTAGTAACCGGAAATACAAAACCGTTATTATCATCAGCGTCTTTTATTGTCCATCCGGATAGATCGATTGTCGATGCCGATGGGTTATGTAATTCGATCCAGTCACCCGAATTGAAAGAAGGATTTGAATTATAATTTATCTCGCTGATTGTAATCGGAGGTGCAACAGCGGATCCGCTGAAATATGCGGTAATGGCATCTGTCGCGGTAAAATTCTTGTTGACGGAAACGTTAGTGTTATTCGTTGTGAAAGCAACGTTCGAATGCCAATGATCGAATGAATATCCCGGATTGGCAATTGCGGTAATCGTAACCGGGTTTCCCTTGAAATATACTCCACTCCATGGATAAGACTTCGGAATAACGGTGCTGATTAAAATTTTTCCGGCTCCGGCAGGTGAAACATTCAGCGTTAACGTCACTTGTGAATTCAGACCCATTTCACTCTGGATAAAACCGCGCATTTTTGCAGGACGGGCATTGATAAAACTTTCCATAGAACTGATATCGCTGTTCCAGGCAGATGTTGAACCACCCCATTTATTAAAATGCTTCACCATGTCATTCGCCATTGAATCCTTAAACGTCTTTTCAATTTTCTTCATGCTGTCAGGAAGGAAAATTGTGTTTATGAGATCGGCATACCTGTTTATAAAGTAATTCTTATATGTAGGGTTTTCCAGAATGGCATCAAATAAATCTGACGTATAGTTCTGACTATTCGGATCACGTGCGAGCTTAAGCGTATTGCCGGAAGATGATGCTCCGCTGTAACCAACAGTCATGTCAAGATCATAAATCAGGTAACGCCATTTGCCGCCTTGTGGTCTCCACATCTTAATATTGTTGGTCCAGTCACCCATCCAATCCTGATTATTGAAATAGGTTTCAGCAGCCATATAATCCGTAAAATTCTCGAGGTCGAGTTCCGCATTAATCTTATCGTAATATGCCGTAGTTGAAGAATTAGCCGATGTAGCATAGGAAACCAGATTCATGAAATCTGCCTTCGAACCATATTTCGTATCAATACTTCCTCCTTCAATTAAATAGTCGATCTCATCTTTATGATATCCGTAATTATTTTTCATGAAATGCTGATCATGATTTTCATAAATGCAGTAAACACCCCAATACGAACCATTGATGTAAACATTCACCGGCTGTGTTGCAAGGTATCCAGTATGAGAAGGCTTCAATACTCTTTGCAGAAATGCATCTCTGAAATGAACTTCATTCCAGTCAGATCCTGAATTTCTCAAAACAAAATTGTCAAATTCCGGTAATGTCGGCTTATCAGGTATAAGCGGATAATCAATTGCTCCATAACCCGTGTTTTCATTTACCTTGATTTCAAAACTCTTCTGAGGCTTTGCCCTGGAATAATTCCCGTAAATCTTAATGTCTGCCTTTACATTAAATAACTGGTCGTCGTTCCTGTCGAAATATTCTACAGTTGCCGGTCTCTCCCAGTCCTGCCAGAAATTCGCTCCGAAATTCGGATAAGCAGGATCGGCATTCGGACCTAACTGGTAAATACCGGTATTGTTATCGAATAGATTATCCGGATCAGTATTGATCGTAATTACAGGCAAATCAAGACTCTGATTTTTGAAATAGGTATTCGTTACTATATCACCAGGCAAATAACCGCTTTTGTATATGCGGGCTTTTACAACTTTCGTGGAGTTAATTGATAAATTATTATTCCACACTGAAGAGGATGAAGATGGATCTGTTCCGTCAGTTGTATACCGAATGGTTGCACCGGAAAGCGGACTGGTAATAGCCAAAGAAATATTTGAAGTATAAAAACCTGCAGGGTGAGAAAAAACAGGCTTGGGACAATAATTGTTGTATAATGTTGATCCGTTATTTGAAGAACCCGGAGTCGGATTACTGAATATTCCCCATCCACCGCCATCCGGTTTTCTTCCGGCCGAGTTATCTTCCTGCATATTCGCATATGACTGATGATCAATCAGAGATCCGCTGTTATCATAAAGATAAACATCCTCACCATGGCGATCGAGTTTGAAAGACGCTTCATAGATGTCGTAATTGTCATGCTCAAACCAGGAATGAACATTTGAATATTGTACGCCAGAATTTTTCATTCCGAACGCCAGGTAAGCTTTTGCTGTTAAATCGTTTGAACCTGATGTTTCATTATGAACCTGAACTGCTAATACATTATTTCCGGGTACAAGTAAATCAGCCAGTTTTTGCGGACTGACATAAAAATATTCAGGATCCAATCCGCGATACATTAATGCTTCGTGACTTCCTGAAGAATATACATCATTTCCATAACGTCTGAGCGGCGACCCCATTTTAGAACGGCCAATTTCTACTCCGTTCAGATAGGCGATAAATCCATCATCATAATCCATGTTCAAAACCGCACAAACAATATCCGAAGGATCGTTCACTGTAAATGTGCGACGAAAGAATACCGCTTTGGTTTGAGAAATTGTTGTGTTATCATCACCATCACCAAATCCGAATCCGCCGTTATCTCTCTGCCATACCGACTCATTAAAAGAGCGGTTTCTCCAATTTGTATCCGGCTGAGATGATCCCGAATAATAACGCCAGTCATCATCAGCATCAACTGCAAGCTCCCAATGGTTTACTTTATATCCATTATCATTTCCGTTTGCAAAAATTAACTGATGCTTACCGGCTTCTATAGTTCCTGATCTGATCAAGAACTTTAACGGGTCCGACGGATCATCGGAAATACTATAACCGGAAAGATCTACAGTATTCGATCCTGCATTATAGAGTTCAATCCAATCATTAAAGTCTCCATCCGGTGATGCAATCTCCGCACTATTAGCAGCGGATATTTCATTAATGACTATTTGACCAAAAGATTGTTGAAAATTGAGAGATAATAAAACAATAATTGTTACAAGGTAGACTTTCTTCATGTGTGCAATGTAGAGTCAGGGTTTATTTGATTTTGCCGTTTCAGGCTTGAAATAATTTAAATAATTCCGGATTGATCGAAGCTTTACTTACTAATTTGCAATAAGTTACCTTAATTTTAATACGAATATCGCATATCAAATTAAAGGTAAGACCAACATTTTGACCACTCTCCTTTATTGACGGGCGAAGCCACTCTAACACCCGTTAAAAACCGCAACTGTGGCCGCTTTTGGGGTGATAAAAATACTAAAATTCATATTGCGCCCTAAATGTATCTAAATTAATTATCCACATAAATCCAGTACTGGCGCATGTTTTACACAGGTCTCCGTAAATAACTAATTGAACCTATACAAGTTCGTTTTTTCAATTAAATTAAAGCTTATTTGTCTCCGGCATTTATATAACCCCTGAGGTTCTCTACATATACTTCAAAAGCTTTAACGCCTTTAGGGGTAATCTTACATTTGGTAAGCGGATAGTTATCCCGAAATGACTTAGTAATAGTCAGGTATCCCGCGTCTGACAGCTTATTCAGCTGGACGCTCAGATTACCCGCAGTTGACTCCGTTTTTTCCCGAAGCAATGAAAATTCTGCCTCCTTGACCCCTATCAGAAATGATATGATGGCGAGACGAAGTTGTGAATGCAATAAAGGATCAAGTTCTTTAAAAGACACTAATGATAATTTTAGTTAATGTGATACTACCTTTTTACCGTTGCGCTGAAAACGTATCTTCAATAAATGACCCGGAATTATATATCCTGTTAATACAGCCAGTGCAAGAATGAGCAACTGAACTTCAAAGCTGAAGAAAAATGCCGCTATCCCTAGTGCCCAATTTATCAGTCCGCCTATTATCAAAGGGCGAAACCTCAACGCTCCGCCTGAAATAAACAACCAGACACCATAAATTAGCATTACCATTGGATAAGTATTTAGCTGAAGCTTGAATGCAAATATCAATACAGTGAAAAGGCTGACGAGAAATGAAATCAAAACATATTTCATCAAATCATCTATATAAGATTTCACACGGCTTTTCTTTTCCTGCATCCTGCCGTAAATCGCAGTTACAATTCCACCGACAGGCATTAATATCATCCATGAAATTCCCTGATAGGGTGAATCTGCCTGTATCATTATGTAATGAGTGATACACGATACAAGTACCAACCATCCCCATAAAAGAAAGAAGAAGCTGTCATCTTCCAATTCTTGTTTTGCAGTCGAGATCATACGTCCGATAATCTCCAGACTTTCTTCTGCCGGAAGTGAAGGTTTATTTTCCATTTTGAATCTGATTTTTACAACGTTCTAATGCCTGAATAGCCTGCGGTTCTCCCCATCGTGGCATTATCGAACTTGACGGTTTGAATGTTTTATATTTTGCTACTGCCTGCTCCAAAATCGGAAGTGCCTTTGCCGCTCCACCGCCAAATTGTTCCGGAGTATACATTGTTCCCTGCCCTTTCATAAAATAGGCGCGCGGATTCTCTTTGTCCAATTCAACCGCTTTCGAATTAAACATGGCCGATTGCATACCATACTTCTGTCCGCGAGAAGCCGGATCAACAGAAATTTTCATCGACATGATCCATGCCTTCATAACATAAATTTCCGAGTTGTTCGGACTAATAGAATCAGCCTTGTTGATTAGTAACTCAGCCTTGTCATAAAATTCATCTTTCTTACTGTTGCTCTCCTGTCTCATTCCCATCATTACAAAACAATATGACTGATAATAACCGGGAAGCCACTCTGTCGGATTTGCAATGGCAATTCTTTCCAGCGTATTACTGTTGTTTTGAAACGCAGATATGTCTTTCGCAGAGTCCAATTGCGAAATTACTTTCTCCATAATACTTACATACTTGGAGTCCTGTGCATTTGTATTTAACGCGATTAATGCGAATAAATAAATTATTACTTTTTTCATGGTTGATTTATTTTGTTGTTAAATATTATTGAATCTCTTTCCTAAACGCCCCCTTAATTCGTAATTCGTAATTATTTTTACTCATACTTGTCCGCATCATCCCTCTGCGATCCCACATTAATAAACACTCCGGCAAAAATCATTCTGTCCGCTGTCGGACCTACTGCAATTCGGTTTGAACCGTCGGATGAATACTGGTACGAAAACACATTATTTATTCCGAGTAAATTTCCTACCGATAATACAACTACTGTAAAGCTCTTACCAATGCTTGTCAGATAACTGAAGTTCAGACTCAGGTTATGATAGCTTTTTGTTCTGTCGGCGAGGAAAGTTGGATTGTTCGGATTATAATAAGGCCTTCCTGTTGCAAATAGATAAGTTAACGACGGAGCCAGACTGATTTTCGGAAAGAAATATTTATAAACCAAACTGGCCGTATGTTTCGCTGCGAATGCCGGTGTCGCTTCAACCGGATAATTATTATAGAGTCTTTTCGTATCGACAAACGAATACGAAATCCAGAAATCGCTCATCGAAATAGTTTTCTTATCACGGTAGAAAAATTCTATTCCGCGTGCATGACCATAACCTGAATTATCCAAACCTGAAGCCGAATATCTGGTCAGAGAATTATAATCCTTGTAATATGTTTCCACCCGAAATGTTCTGTAATCGCTGATATGCTGGAAATTCAGAATATAATGCGTTGCCTTTTCGAAATTCAAAGAGTTATTGATCTGAACATAACTTTCATCGGGCACCTGGTAAAAATCTCCGTAAGCAAATGACACCTGACTTTCAACTCCTGTCTTATAGGCAAGCGATGCGCGCGGAGCAATGTTTATGCGGTCAATCACCTTGGATACTTCAGCTCTGGCTCCAAGACGTGTGACTAATTTTGAAGTGAGATAGATATCACCTTCGAGATAATAGGAATTATACGTTTCATCGAAATTCGAAATATAGGAAGGGACTTTATTATCAATTTTAGTTTTCTGCAATTCGGTTCCCACTCTGAGAACAGAAAGTTCACCCAGTGTACGCGACAATGTGAGACGCGAAGCAAAGAAGCTGTTTTTATGATCGACCGGATATTCCTCTATAGACATTTTATCCTCATTGCTGCTATATGAGCCTGCAACATAGGCTGTCCATTTTTTCGAAATGAGCTGGCGGTAGCTCATAGTCGAAAAGAAATTTTTGTTTCGTTGTTTGAAAGAAAGGGTTTGAATCAGTAAAGGATCTGAAGTATCCGGAATGGCAATCGTTAAATCGGAAACCGTATAGCTTACCATGGCCTTCAACATGCCATTGTGTTTCGTCTGATGTTTAAGTGTTGCAGACCCATTCGCATTATGTGGCGCCCGCTCCCAGTCGCGATTTTGTTTTACTAATGCGAAATACGGCTGCAGATCAATGTACCCTCCGAAAACTCCGACTGCCGTATTTTTCCATTTCTTAGTATATCCCAGGTTTGCACCAACAGACATGATACCGATATTCATCATGGAGCGTTCCGGCAAATCCTGCGTTTCCAGAATCAGTGCCGATGACATGGCCTGACCATATTGTGCTGAATATCCACCCGAACTAAAAGAAGTCCCTTTAAACAGAAAGGGAGAAAACCGTCCGCGCTGCGGAACATCGGGAACTGATGAGAAGTACGGATTTGCTACCGGTAATCCGTCAATAAATGTCATTGCCTCAGTCGCATCTCCTCCACGCACATACAAACCTTCCTTCTCGCCTACTATTCCTGTTCCCGGCAAGGTCTGAATGGCGCCATAGATATCACCCGAAGCACCTGCCGTTGTCACAATATCGAGCGGTCGAAGGATAACCATTTTCTTCTCATCACTTGCTTCGAATGCACCGGCCGCAATCGTAACAGCTTTCAATTCGTTTACCGATTCTAAAAGTTTAATTTTAACAGTCAGACTTTCTCCTTCAATTTTAACAGCCTGTTCGAAAGGTTTAAATCCGATCAGACTTGCCGAAAGAATGTGATCGCCTGTCTCTGTTGTCGTGAAACTATAATTGCCCTTTTCATCTGATGTTGCACCATCGTAGGAATCCTTAATAAAAACATTAACTCCCGGAAGCCCTATACCTTTTATATCTGTTACGGTACCGGTAAGGGTCGTCTGTGCCATTAATGACGCAGACATAATGAAAAATAAAAAACCTGCAAAAAGTTTCATTCAATCTTTAGTTAGGGACGACAAACATAAAGTAGTTTATGATATAAACCAAATTTTCGAAAAAAAATTTTGTGGCCGGGGAAATTTGCTTTTTGGGGAGAATTAGGGGTTTGGGTGGTGTTAGGTAATGGTGAAGGGAAATTTAGTGTAAGGCTTAGTGTAAGTTTAAGTTTAAGTGTAAGAGTAAGTGTAAGTGTAAGTAAATAAAACTACAAACCGAAAACTTCACGGGCAACCCAACCTCTACCCCACTCCTCAATTTCCTTTTCATTCCACAACTCCGGATAAAAAATCCTTTTTTGAAAACGAGGAGGGAGATACTTTTGCCAGTTGGTACCGCCGGTTGCTTTGATATCATCAGGATCTTTTTGGAGATAACGAACGGCTGACTTATAATGACTGAGCGGCCAGTTGACGTTTACATTTACATCTAACAATTTCATAACAGCAATCACCTTGGGATCCTGCTGATCCGCTGCAGGGAGTTTTTTGTATACCTGCCATAAATTATCCGTCTTCTTATTCTCTGCAAGCTTTATTAACTCTTCCGAATACTTGTCTTCAAACTGCTGCAACGTATAGGTCTTCTTTCCCGAAGAAAGTTCGGTCGCTCCCGCTTTCCAGTAAATAAATTCGAACATGTCGCGTAACGACGAACTGCTATTGAATTTTTCACGATAATCCTTACTCACCAGGCGAATAAAATCTGTCGAACAGATTTCAATCATCCGGTACTGCGCGCTTTGAAATCCGCTAGCCGGCAACAAACTCATCCTGAATTTAAGGAACTGATCATGTTCCATTCCGGCCACCATGATTTCAAATGATCGTACCAGGTTTTCAAAATAACTGTTGATCCTGTTTACCCGGGTCAGGAAAAACTTTGCATCAGGATTCTCTTTCCGCGACAACTGTGTAAATTCATTCATGCACAGCTTGAAATAAAGCTCTGTAATCTGATGATAAATGATAAAAATCTCTTCGTCAGGAAAACTCGTCCGGGGATTCTGCAGACTTAACAATGTGTCTACATGAACGTAGTCCCAGTAAGTCAGATAATCAGAGTAAAGCAGACCATCCAGATATGAAATCAGATCTTGTCCGGTTGCCGCATATTTCTTTTCAAGTGCATCCAGGCGCTTTTGGAGTTCGGGGTTTAGTTCCATTTGGGGCGGAAGTTCGTATTTTTAGGGGGAATTGCAAAGGGTTTCGGGTTTCGGGTTGAGCAACACTAAAATCCGGAAAGAGTCTGTCACTTCAAATACTCAAAATAATTTTGTCTTGCTACTACATGGCCTCTTTCATTTTTCATATCGCCTTTGTACTTTGTCTGACTGTTTTCCTTTAATCAGATTTCCAATTGGATACGACATTTCAATTATCACAAACTGAAAAAGACCTGTTCATAATAATTATGGCTGTTGTTTTGATTTATGGATTGTATGTCAGGCTTTCCATAAAACCCAAATCGAAAACTAAAAATCAGGATTTAGCCTCTTACTTTAAAGGCCATTTTCAGTATTACGACAATCTGAATGAAAACGATAAAATTAAATTTCTCCGGAGGGTAACATCCTTTATTGAAAATAAAAACTTCAGCGGACGGGGCGGAATAATAGTGACCGATCAAATGAAAGCTTTATTTGCAGGGACTGCAATACAACTTACATTCGGACTTGACAATTTTACCTTCGATTATTTTGAACAAATAATTATTTATCCGGATGTATATTTTTCTCCGATCACAGGCCGCAAACATAAAGGCGAAACAAATCCGCATGGTGCAATAGTCGTTTCATGGAATCATTTCCTGAAAGGCTATCATATTCCTGACGATAAATTGAATCTCGGCTTGCATGAAATGGCTCACGCCCTTGAACTCGAGAATCGCTTAGGACAAATTGATGATGAAGAATTCGCTTCCCGTTATGAAAAATTCAAACGGCTGTCTGATAAAGAATTTGAACGGCTGCAAAACAACGAAGATTCCTTTCTTCGCTCCTACGCCGGAACAAACCGTGAAGAATTTTTCGCAGTTTGCGTGGAGCATTTCTTTGAAGCGGGTGAAGAATTTAAAAAACAGTTGCCGGAAGTGTATGAGGGGATGAGGGAGTTGCTGGGACAGGACACTTTTAAATAGAATTACAAATTACGAATTACAAATTACGAGGGCTATGTTTCTAAAGACTTTTTAACACTAAGCCTGCAACGAAGCCCTCGTAATTTGTAATTTGTAATTTGTAATTGAACTAACCATTCACGTCACTTATTTGTCGCTTTGATTCTTACTCCTTCAACAAAATACATTTCCACTTCCCCCAATCCCTTTACATCCAATTTGCCTCTTGCTGTACAATTGAATCTGTCCTTTACCAGTTCATAAGTTTTAGATGAGATATTAATCTGGCCCGGACTGCCGTGAGACTCCATGCGGGAAGCGATGTTGACGGTTTCTCCCCAAATGTCGTAAGCGAATTTTTTTATTCCGACGATTCCCGCAACAACCGGACCGCTGTGGCATCCGATTCGTATTTCGAAAAAAGGACGACCCTCAGCATTACGTTTCTCCTTTTCTCTAAGCATGAATTCCTTTATTTCCAGAGCGGCATAAATTACTTTGTAAGGATTCAAATCATCAACTTTTGGCAAACCACTTGCGCACATGTAACTATCGCCTATCGTTTTAATTTTTTCAATTCCGTACTTGCCGATAATATTATCGAAAGCGGAATAACAAAAGTGGATTTCATTCACCAGTTCCTGTGCGGAAAGTTCTGCACTAAGGGATGTAAAATTCTTGAAGTCTGTAAACATGACCGTTACCAATTCGAAATCATTCGCCTTCGTCGTTCCTGTCCGCTTCAACTCTTCGGCTGTTTCTGCCGGGAGGATGTTTAGCAGCAAATCATCGCTTCTTCTTTTTTCTTTAGAAATTTTATTACGTTGTCTGTATACAACAACTAAGAATATAAGAGTGCCTGCCAATCCGGCCGATACAGAATTACGGATCAAGCGCTGGCGTATTTCATTCTTCTCCCTTTCTGCCCGTTCGGCCGCTGTTTTCTTTTCATTTTCATATTTAATCTGACCGGAGATCTGTTTCATCGTAAAATCTTTACTATAAATGCTGTCCCTGAGTAGTATGTATTTCTTGTAATTCACATAGGCGTTTTTCCAGTTACCCTTTGCGCTGTCGAGCAGTTCGGCTCCCTGGTAATAGTTGTAATAGGTCAATGAACTTTTCAATTCTTTTGCCATAGACATTGCTTTATCGAAATATTGCTGTGCCTGTTCTAACCTGCCCAGCTTTGTATAAACAAATCCGAGGCTGCTGTATAATAGCGCCAGATCAGGTTTATTGGAAATTAATTCATACTCCCCTTTAGCCAAGAGAAAATATTTTAGCGCCTCATCATATTTTTTTTGAGCCAGGTAAACATTCCCTATTCCTAATTGTGATTTCGCAAGAGAACCATGATCGTTTGTAATTCTGGAAGTCAAAATTGCTCTTTGATGAAACTCAATAGCTTTATTATAATTGCCAAGTTTTGTATAAACATTACCGATGCTTGAATACGTTAATCCGAGATTGGCATAATCCCTCACTTCCAACTGGGGACGAATTGCTTCTAAATAATATCTGACAGCTTCTTCATAATTCCCCAGTAATTCGTTATCACTTGCCAGGTTTGATTTAGCAAGTGCAATTCCGTAATTTTCCCTGAGCTCCTCATATAGGTGAAGAGCTTCGAAATTCATTTCTGTCGATTTAATTGTATTGCCTAAATTGTTATACACCCATGACAGAAGCAGGTACGTATTTGCCATTTCATCCTTATTGCCCAGTTCCTTATCTAAATCAAGGGCTTGTTTAAAATACATCAATGATTCATTGTATTTTCCTCCATCCGCATAATCCTGACCAATATATCTAAGTGCGTTTATCTTCAAGTTAACATACTCCTTTTTATCCTTGAAATATTCATATGCATATTTATGGTGCTGGATGGCTAAATCATATTTCCCCAATTTCCAGAAAATACGACCTGTATAAAAAAATAAATTAGCTGCATAAGGTTTCTGAATATTCCGTTTAGCTATTGCTATTGCCGTATCAATGTATTCTAATGCGCCATCTGTATGATAAAATTCGAAATAATAAAACAAATCAGCATACGAACTAATTTGTTCAGAATCACTTCTGCTTTCATGTAGTTTAACTAAAATAGAATCTATTTTAAACTGATAAGAATTTACCTTAGGAAAAACCAGACAGGGTATGAGGAAAAAAAGTATGAGTAACAGGCGGTTCATTTGGTTTGCAAATTGCAAAAGCCAAATTACAAATTACAAATTACAAATTACGAGGGCCTTGATTTTTGAGAAGCTCTTAATTGAAAAATGACTGTTTGATTCAATAAAAAATCACAAGTACTTAAGTAAAAGTGCAAATTACCCGGACTCCTACAGATCAAGGCCCTCGTAATTTGTAATTTGTAATTTGTAATTTGTAATCGAATATCAATTAACCACCGCCGGAGCATTCGCTAAATTCGAATAATCCACTAAATCCATTTTGATGGAACCGACAAGAATTTTGGTCTGTACGCGGATTGGAATTTTGTTAGCATCGTCACTCACCCAAATGGTCATGTCTTCCTGGTCTTTAAAGACCCGACCTTCCTGTAACATCGGACGAAGTTTCAGACAACGAAAAGTCCCTTTATCACATTCTACAACTTCTTTCCCGATATATTTTACACTCATCGGAAATATGGCATCGTCGAGATAACCCGGTATCTCAAAAATATCTCCCTCTTTAGCATTAGCAAAATCAAGTGTTCGGGCAAAATAGAAAGCTGAAATTAAATCTTGTGTATTATCGGGAACCGAGATAACTGCCTTATCACTTTTTACGGAATCGGTGTAGTGGTTAAAAGTCACATTCTGATTTATAATGTAACCGCCTTCATTCACTCGTCGTGTAAACATCCAGGGAATCATAGCCTGTTTATCTACCACACTTTCGTAACGGTCGCGTACTTTAAAGAACCAGTCAAAAGCTCCAACCGATTTTCCTTCACCGATAAAATGATAACAATCTCTTCCTCCAAAATTTTTCACATCACTTTTCACCTCAAGAGTTGCAACTCCGGCACTGATTAAACCATAATGTATTCTGAACTTTAAAGTCTCACCCGGTTTAAATGCAACATTATTTACTGTTCTCAAATCGTTGTTCCCCGCAAAAACATTCATCCCGATAAACAGGAAAATGATCAAACTGGAAATTCTGGTTTTCATAGTTTATTTCAATTATTGTAACACTTTCTTGGCGAGTTCTTCTGAAACGATGGAACTCTGTATAAAGTTAATATGATAATTAGAACTATGGTACTTAAACAACTATCGTACAAAAATCAAAAGCGGCTAATGAATAACGCTCATCAGCCGCTTTTGTTATATGATCTTAATCTGTTCTTAATCCTGATTGGGCTCTTCTTTTTCTTCTTCAATCTCGCTTTTTAGCTCATTTTCGATGAAAATTGACTTTCTATCGGGTAATTCCTCAGCCGGAAAGTCATCAGAAAAGTCTGTATCCTCTAATAACTCTATTGTTTCAATTTCTTCAACCTCAGAACTTGTAAAAACGGCTGTTTCAGAATCTGAAAGATTAATATTCTCGTCAGAAACGACTTCATTCAAATTCGCCTCAATGTCAATTGGCTCACTTTCAGACCCTAAATCGCTTTCCTCCTGAGATGCCAAAACAACAGTTTCCATCATCGACTCACCTTCTGCGATCGACTCCTGAGGTGTTCCAATCTCATTTTGCTCAACGTGAAGGTCTTTCAATTGTGGTAAATCCTTTACTGACTTAATTCCGAAGTAATCCATAAAAGTCCGGCTGGTACTATATAATACCGGACGGCCCGGGCCTTCACTTTTGCCGGAAATTTCAACCAGTTCCTTTTCGAGTAATTTCTGGACAGCATAGTCGCAACTTACTCCGCGGATATGCTCTACTTCCGACTTAGAAATAGGCTGACGGTATGCAATTATAGCCAGAGTCTCCATTTGAGAAACAGATAATTTCTTTTTGGCCTTATGCTGTATTAATGCGCTAACGGCAGGGAAATACTGCTTCTTGGTCAGAAACTGATAACCTTCCGATATTTCGGCTAATTCAAAAGAAAAATCTTCAGATGAAAACTGCAATTTCAACTCCTCTATAGCAGCCAGAATTTCCTCCTCACTCAGATCCCAATCGAAGGATAGCTTCAATGAAGAAGCTATTTCTTCCAAAGAAATACTCTGTTCAGAACAAAAAATCAAAGCCTGTATCTGCTGTTTCAATAACTCCATAACTTACTTTTCAATTATGTCGCAAGATTGATATTATTTGAGCGCGAAGCAAATAAAATTGTTGACAGGATGTTGATAACACGTGGAAGTGTGTTCAGGCTGGGGGGTAATCAATTACAAATTACAAATTACAAATTACGAGGGCCTTGAATAGATGATGTCGGGGGAATGGAGCGGCTGAAGGGGTGGAATTACAAATTACGTCCCGAAGTTTCGGGATACAAATTACGAGGA
>CAZAON010000069.1:0-17277 GCA_964486655.1 uncultured Flavobacteriales bacterium | reverse complement strand
TCATGCCTTTGAATCAGTGGTTCGATTAGAAAGGCCGGGGCGCCCATTTTAACACCAAGATCCTTCGCTTCATTACTGCGGCTAATTGCACATCCGTCATTATTCGAAAGAATTATCACAGGCTTTCCGATTAATGACGGATTAAAGACCCGTTCACATGAAACGTAAAAATTATTACAGTCGACCAGTCCGATCATTGCTGTTTCTTTATCACATAGGTGACAATACCCCATATGAGAAAATCATTTTCCTCCGTCACGACAATGGGAGCATACTGGTTATTGGCCGGTAATAAGGTAACAGAGTTCTTTCCGAGCCTGATTCTTTTGAGTGTGAATTCGCCGTCTATATAACATACGGCTATCATTCCGTCTCTGGCATTGACAGACTTGTCTACTATAAGAACATCACCATCTTCAATACCGGCGTCTTTCATGGACATGCCTTTGACTCGCCCGAAAAAAGTCGAATCGGGATTCCTGATAAGTTCCTTGTTTAAATCAATAGCGTTTTCCAGGTAATCGTTCGCAGGAGAAGGAAAGCCTGCGGAGATTCCGGGGAATAATAAGTACTGTTTGTTTTGTGTTGAATGGATTTGCTGAATACTTAGCATGACTATATTACGATCGTTGTTGTGATCATAATATAATTAAAAACTTCAGATAAGAAATCATGAAATCAGAATTTCAGTTTCTTGTCTTCAATACGATCAGCTTTTCACAATTTTAGCGCTTGCCTTTTTTCCTTCGAAAATAAGTGAAAAAGTATAGGTCCCGGGTACTAATTTTTTATCATCCCTGAACACATGTATATTCTTACCTTTTTGAGCTTCGAATGTTGAAGTTGTAACCACATCTCCCTTTTCATTAGTTACCTGCATCCATACTCTTCCCGGTTTAGGAAGATAGTAGGAGATGTCACAGTTCTTTTCGAATGGAGTCGGATTAATTCTCTCAATAGAAAATCCCTTATCCGATTTGAAACGAATCGCAGATAATGCATGAGTTGAAAATTTTCCGTTCAGGAATGTCTGGCGCAATCTGTAATATACGACATTGTTGCCTGCAGGAGCAAGGTCGGTATAGATATACTCATTACTCTGTTCATCGGCATTGGCATTTACCCTTGCTACGTTCTCGAAATGGATTCCGTTCTCTGATCGCTCAATCGTGAAATAACTGACTTTCTGGTTCGCAGATGTTGACCAGTGAATCTTTACGCCGCCGCCTTCACGTGCTTCGAGCATAAAGTTTAAGAGTGATTCTGCAAGTGGTGGAACGGATTCTGTATTTCTGATCACGAGGTTGTCAAAAATGCAACGGTCCTGGCCGCCACCATCCATGTCTTTACCAATTATTATGTCACTCGAATTTTTCCATCTCAGCGGCGATTCTTTTTCACCCTGATGCTGCCAGACCACGATGTTGTTTACAAATATTTCCGCCTTACCTGTAGTAGGCGTGTAAATGAAACGATAGGTTCTGAATTGAGGATCGGCCGGAATTTCAAAATCTGTATTTTCTTTTACACAAACTAACTTTCCGGTTTTGCTTTCCGTGCAATATTTAATCGTAACGAAGCCATTTTCCATGCCGAAGTTGAATGAATTTTCTTTGGTAAAGAAACTTCCACTTGGTTCCGACCTCCTGAAGTCTATACTGATGTCAATTCCATCAAGATTAAATATTTCTGCCGGCGCAATTACAAGATTAATGTCTTTTCCGCCCGGTGATAATCCATTTGTTGAGGCAGTGCCACCGGTCATTGTATGAGTCATTTTGCCCGTAGCGATGGCGTCCGGACCAAGTGTTGCGGTTTTAGCGTCGCCATTATCCCAGTTAAATTCACAGATAATTTCTCCGTTGCTGACGTTTCCTCCTCCTTGCTCGTTTGTGCCTGCAGCCCTCATTTTACTGAGGTTGTTCAGGTTCATGATGACAAGCAAAGAACCCGCTGTAATCATAAATAAGGAAAAAATCACAAGAACAATCAGCAATCTCTGCCTAATTTTTTGTTTTTGTTTTTTTCCCGGCTGTATTTTGTTTTTCATGTCAATGTAAGTAATTAAGTGTGATAGCTTAGTTGTTCTTTGAATGAATGGCAGTCAGTGCAATGGCTGCATGACTGTTTCTTGTATAAGTGTAATTTCTTTGAGGCTGAATCTTTTCCGTTTGTTTTATTTCAACTCGTGGCTCGTTTGAGGTCTTTCTTCTTGCAGAGAAGTTCATAATGAAAATCATTGCAACAGTTGCCACACAAATCCAGATTCCGACTACAACGACAGGGTTGTGCGGATCATTTTTGCGGATGGATGGAAATTTCTTTTCAGTTTTAATCATACTAATTCGTGCCTTTTAAGATTTGATTATTTTACGAAATAAAACGGCGTTTCATTCGACAGAAATGCATAGTACTTACATTTGTAAGAAAAGCTGAAAACTAGATTCGGTTATTTAACCAAAAAGGTGATTTAACAGGGGAAGGAGGAAAGGAAAAAGTGATGGTGGTAAGAATCCGGTAACCTATACAAAAAGAAAAACACAGGTTGTATAACCTGAATTTATATGCTAAAATAACTTTACTAAATTCTATTAATTGATAAAAACCAGATCAGCCGGAAGTATAGTATTATTCTCAGCCATGATTGCAGCCCTTTCGATAACAGCTTTCAATTCACGAACGTTTCCCGGCCATTTGTATGACATCAGAAATTGAACCGCTTCTTTACTTAATGCGATAGTCGGCATTCTGTTTTCTCTGCAGAAGTCAGACAGGAATGTTTTCGAAAGTAGTATTACATCATCGCCTCGTTCAATAAGCGTTGGGAGGTGAATCAGAAATCCCTGGAGCCTGTAGAAAAGATCCTCACGGAAACGTCCTTCTTTAACTTCCTGTGCGAGATTACGGTTGGTCGCCGCGATAACTCTCACATCAAGTTTGATGGATTTATTGCTTCCTATACGGGTAACTTCTTTCTCCTGCAATACGCGCAGTATTTTTGTCTGAAGCATTGTGTCCATCTCACCGATCTCATCGAGGAAAATGGTACCTTCATTCGCTTCTTCAAATTTTCCTATTCGGCGATCACGTGCGTCTGTAAAAGCGCCTTTTTCATGACCGAATAATTCACTCTCTATTAAATCTTCCGGAATTGCACCCATGTTAACTGTAACGAATGGTTTGCGTGCCCGGTTAGAATTGTAGTGAATTGCTCTTGCAACAAGTTCTTTTCCGGTTCCGCTCTGTCCGGTTACTAGCACCATGATATTACTTTTCTCCACTTTCTGGATCATCTTAAGTACTTTCATAACCGGACCGCTATTACCTAATATATTAGTGTATTTATGTCTGTCGATTACAAGTTCTTTTAAGGTATCGTTTTCCTGGCGGAGGTTTACATTTTTTACAAGTGACTTAACTGAGTTTTCAAGATTGACAAGAGCATTATCGTCCTTAATAATATAATCGCAGGCGCCTTTTTTATATGTTTCAATGACCACATCGAGTTTCTCCTGTCCTGAAACCATAATACACTGGATGGCATCGTTGTAGTTCCTTATTTTTTCTAAAAGGTCGATACCGTTCATCCCGGGAAGATTGTAGTCAATCGTGATGATATCAGGATTCAGGTGCAGATTGTTTATGCATTCCTCTGAGGATACAAAATGAGTTACGTCTGTATTGTCAAGTTTTTCCAACGTCTTCTTGATCAGATTTCCCAGGAACTGATCATCTTCGACAATAAAGATCTTAGCGATTGCCATTTTTAAACACTTTTATGTGTATCTTTTTAGCTATTTCGGCCTCTATTTGTTGCAGTTTCGCGTTTTAAATACGATACATTTGTGACCCGGATCTTACACTTTCCATGAAGAGTAAAACTATTCTCCTGATAATAATCATTCTCCTTGCAACCCCTTTGTGGATGCGAATATCATGGGAGATTGTCCCAAAAAAGGCCCTAAATCTTTTAATAATCGACAAGACGGTCTTAAGTTCAAACAGTTATAAGCACCGTTCGATCAACTGGATCCTGGATTATGAGAAATACACCAAAAGCACTGGTGAATTTTATGATATTAATAAGGATTATTACGGTTTCTTCCCTGAAGAAAATGAAAAATACACTATTCATGATTTCGATAAAATGAACGACGGCGATTTGGACAGCGTCGCTTCTATTTACGATATGGTATATTTTGCAGACACTTATGGGATACTCGGAAATGAATGGTACCGTCACCGCGATATCAATGAAATGTCTGAAAGTATTTATGGAGGGATGTCAGAAAAGGATATTGTGCTTTTGCGAAAAATGAAGCAAAGAAAGAAGCCAATTTTGACAGAGTTTAATACCATTGGTTATCCAACACCCATTGATGTAAGAAGAAACTTCGAATCCATGTTTGGTATTGAATGGAGCGGATGGATGGCCAGGTACATCAACTCTCTGGATACTTTAAACAATCCTGATTTACCCAAATGGATAGTCAAAGAATTTAAAAAGACGCATAATGGCAAGTGGAGTTTTAATAATGCCGGAATGCTTTTCGTTCATGAAAGCGGAAGAGTTATCGTTCTTGAAGAGGGAAAAGAACTTAACAGCGCTATTCCGAAAATCTTTACTGAGAAAAAGTATCAGTCCCGGATAGATGTGCCGGGAGTAATGATTTATCCCTACTGGATGGATATCATGGTGAATAGAAATGACACTAATGAAGTATTGTCAAAGTATGTTCTTGAAACAAATAAATTGGGAGAAGAAATATTGAAGCAGAGTGGTATTCCGAAAATTTTCCCTGCAATTATTCACCGAAGTACAGGCTATAATTTCTATTATTTCTGCGGAGACTTTGCCGATAACCCTACTAAATTTCGTTTTGCAAAACTCTATGGTATTACCGGGTTGAAATTTCTCATGTATAATGCAGTCGACATAACCGACAGGAACCGGTTTTTCTGGGAGTTTTATCTTCCTATGATGCAGAGAATCCTGAATGACACTTATTCGAGCAGATTAAACCGGAAGTGAAGTGTTTTAATCTCAACATATGATAAAATCCAGTATTTCCGGACTCCGTATTCTCGCTTACCTCGAAGGCTTTAGTTTTATAATTTTAATGGGCATCGGAATGCCATTGAAGTATATGTACAATATGCCTATGCCAAATTATATAATTGGAATGTTGCACGGAGTATTATTTATCGCTTATTGTATGTTTGTTATGAGAGTCAGATCGCAATATAAATGGAACCTGAAAACTACTTTCTGGTCTTTGCTTGCTGCTTTTTTACCTTTCGGAACATTCGTGGCTGATGCTAAAATTTTCAAACCAATTATTGAAAATAGTAAGAGGTCATTGTAAAAATAATCCTGAAACATTTATTGAACTGGCAAAACCGGAATTTCACATTGTATCATATTTTTTAAGGCTGCCGGAATAAAGGCTTAACTCAGGACTTTTTAAATCCTTTTCTTTTCATCTCACCCCAGTTCTTAACTCCGGTCAGTAAATCAAGGTTTCCTCTGATAGCATAGTAAACCGTTAGCGGATGTATAAACACCGGTTCCAATAAAGCAGTGCCAAGCAAACGAATGATATCCCGTTTTTTCTTATACTGGTGAAAACTCAATTCCTCGAAAAGAATTGCAGCAGTTGAATACATAATTGCGAAAGCGTAAATTAAAAGGAACAGTGTTACAAAAAGTTCGATGTTGAGAATTCCTAAAAATGCCATCATGATCAGATATAAAAAAGCTGTTGATTCAACGATGGGAGCCAGCCATTCGAACAGAAACCAGAAAGGCATGCTTATCATGCCGAGGAAACGGTAGCGCGGATTAAAAATAAGTTTCTTGTGCATCCACAGGGTTTCTGCAGTTCCTCTTGTCCAGCGGTTACGTTGCTTCGAAAGAATTTTAAAACTTGAAGGTGCTTCTGTCCAGCAAAGAGGATCCGGAAGATATACGACTCTGTATTTTTCATTTCGTTCTTCCATATACCGTCGCATACGAATTACGAGTTCCATGTCTTCACCAACAGTATTATGATTATAACCTCCACAGGCAATGGTCACCTTTTTATCAAACATGCCGAATGCCCCCGAGATCAGAATGAGTCCGTTCAGTCTGCTCCAGGCCATTCTGCCTAATAAAAATGCCCGGATGTATTCAAGCACCTGAATTCGGGGTATGATATTCCTTGGCAAATTTACCTGGATGATTTTGCCTTCGTGAACCTCACATGAATTGGCAATTCTAACAACACCTCCGACTGCAATTACTTTTTCAGAAGCAGTCTGTTCCATAAATGGTTTAACCATTTTCAGGAGTGATTCATATTCCAAAATGCAATCAACATCGATAGCCGCAAAAAGGTCATACCTCGAAACATTTATTCCCGCATTCAATGCATCGGCTTTGCCGCCATTTACTTTATCAATTACCGTCAGTTTGCTGAGCGACGGAGTTTTAGATTTGTAAATCGCCTTGATTGGTTTTGACTCTATTTTGTTTTCAAATGCGAATGAAACAGGCTCGAGCATGTATTCATCAATCATTAATTGCAGAGTATCGTCTTTCGATCCGTCATTGACAATTATAACTTCAAAGTTGACATAATGGATATTCAGAAGGGATCTGACATTTTCAACGATTGTGGCAGATTCGTTATAGGCAGGAGCAATGATGGAAATTGATGGGGCAGAAGGGGCAGCAAGAATATCGCGGTAATCGATAAAGCTGTTTCTCCGCATGTATTTCATTATATCCATGGCCGAAAATGCCGATAAAATAAAATAGGTGCAGAATAATAGTCCGCTATACACCAATATAAAGTGATCCGCAAATTTTGTAAAATAATAGAAAAATAATCCCATCTGATCAGAGTCTTTTGTCCTTTGCGTGATTGATAATCAATTGTACCGGAGCAGGTGATTGTTCGAAGATATTATTTATTACCTGTTGTCCGGCATTTCCCAGCGCAAGTAATGATCTTACGGCTTGAATGGCGAGCGGATAATCTTCTATTGGCTGACGAATGATTTTTTCAAGGAAAGGAATAGAGTAGGGGGTTCCCACAACTTCGAGGGTCCTTAAAATTTCTGTTCGTATATAAATATTTTCATTTGGATAGATTTCCAGAATTGGCTTTTCGCCTTCAGAAACATTCAGTAATCGAAGCGCTTTTATTACTGCCATTCGAATTCTTTCATCCTCTGATTTGAGCAGATTAAGTAATCGATGAACAGATTCCTGCTGCCTGAAGGCTCCAATCATCTGGATGCAAAATAAAACCACATCACTGTTCGATGATTCAAGCCACTTGCTGAAATCCGGTATCATTTTTTCCGGCATCTTGGACAGCATTGAATAGATGTTCGCCGTGTCCCATCCGCTCAGCGGTGTTGTTTCGTTTGTCAGAAATTCCAATGGATCCGATTCACTAAGTTTCATAATCGCGATCCGCGATTCCATCCGAAGAATTTCGTTTTTATGATTAATAAACGATTTCATGTCCGGCAAAGCCTGCCTGATATTCATCAATGCCAATTCTCTCATTCCCTTTGCCGCAACATACCATTTTTTGCTTTTAAGTTTCTGGATTGAATCGAAATGAAAGTTCAGCCGCATGTAAATTTCTTCCAGCCTTTCTGCGGTTTCACCGGTAAAGTTTTCGTGAAGGTGAATAATTTCCTCACGAATGATTTCCCGATGGAATGTATCCTTTAAATCTTTTACGTCAAATGATTCTTTGATGCCCGGACCGGTTATCTGATCTTCAAATAATAATTCTCGAAAAACCTGTTGATATTTTTTTCGTAGTTGTTCGCGTTTAATTGCCCGGCCTGTCTTGTAAATTCTGCTTCCCAGTATCACAGCTAGCAGTATTAAGATGACCATTAAAAATATCAGTGTAATTGCAAGAAGTATCCTGATGTGTACCGGAAAGCTGTAAACAGTACGACCCCAATCGTCAACCGTGTATTGAAGATCTGACCAGTCTATTTGTAGTAATATGCAATTTAATTTAGTCAATACTTTTAACTTACAATAAAACATCAATTACTGAATTCTTTTTGCAGCACTTCAAGTTCCGCTTCAATGAATTTTCTTCTTTCGGCGAGAAATGATTTTAAGCCCGGGATAAAATTACCCGGATCGAGCGGATCACCAATGGTTGAGTTTACATTGGTATCGAAGTCTTTATTCGAATACATCTTATTGACATCGGCATAAACGGAGATACGTATCCTGCTGGAAAGGCTGTCGATCAAATTGTTTATTCTTTCTTCTTTAAATTCAGTGCGAAGCAGCTCGGTTAGAATAGAAACATATCTTCTTCGAATACTTTTGTTTGACTTTAAAGTTCGGTCGAGTAATGGTCTGGCTTCTTTGTATGGTACTGAGTCAGGTACCATTACACTCATTTTTGTAAGTGAAGGCAGCGACATGACCGGATTCCATGCTGCGAAGGCGTAGTTTCCGTCGAGCGATATCCAATGCCACTTGAATGTGGTGCTATCGTGATAGAGGAAAAAGTTATGAGGATAAAACATATTGTAGGCATCGATGTTCCCGATAAGATTATTAATTGCCCATGCACGTAAACATTTATCGAGGTTGAAGGCTGACTCGAGTTTTTTCATGTACTCATCACCACCAACAGTGGAATCATTCACGAGTTTTATGAATTTTACCAGATCAGTCCAGTCGTTTTTTTCGGTATTTGTTTTAAGAACCCATTTGTTCCAGTATTTGGAAGGTTCATTTCCGATAAACTGAAACGTAGCAAGCGGTTCTCCCTGATACAGATTTCCGCGATTATCACTGAAGTGATTTTTTAAGAAAACCTTATCAATATTGTCTGTTACCAGATATAGTCCCCAGTATTTATCGTTGATATAAACTTTGGCATAAGTTGCGCGTGGCGATGGAAGTCCCTGACGTTTCATTAAATCGAGATAGACTTTTTCACGCATCATTGTAGGATCTTTGAAGTTGTTATTGAGATTGAGTTCTTCAATGCCATCCAGATCCTGGCCTTTTACAAATTTATTAAACTTGATACGAAAGGGTTTCTTTTTACCCGGGTAGAATTCATAAGAAGACTCACCTTTAAAGCGCAATCCGCATGAATAGAATTTTTTATTGTCGATTACAAGATTTGCCTGCATATAGGTTGAAATATCAAGAGAATCTGATATTTTTCTATAGTATAAAAGCGAGTCCCAATAATTGCATTGAGAAAAATTAATTTTGATAACATGAATAGAATCTTTTGAAAAAAAATTATTTCCAAAGTCTTTTGGCTTTTTCACTTTAGCGGCTGTCTGCGCGATCAGGGAATAAGGTAATTGCAGAATGAATAGAAATAGAATTATTCTTTTACCGGCACTCATAATTGTGTTTTAGAATCTTGTTTTCAAAGCTACCTGCGTAGTATAACGTTCTGTGTAAACTCCCTTGTTCGGACTTTCTCTTGCAAAGGTAAAATCGACTTTGAACAGCCAGTTGCCAAAAGCTCTTCTTTGAAATTCGCCGGCAAATTGGACGGTTGGATAACCAAGTACGTTGTAATACAGGTTTTCATCCGCTGATGTTCCTCTGCCACCTCGAACTCCGATATAATTTTCAGAGTCTCCCAGGTATCTTCTGATGTAACCAAGTATTGTTACTGATGTTTGTTTTCTGATAATTTCTTCCTGATCCTTCGGGGTAATAAATGCGCGGACACTTAACCAATAATCCTTTACATAACTTGAAATTGATGTGGTCCATACATTAGTAACGTTCGTAAACCTTAGCGATCGTACGCCTCCAGAAAACTCAAATCCGCGACCGATTTTTTGAAATACTTCAATCCCGAATTTGCTTTCCGGGAAAATTTCTGAAGCGGACCAGCCGACAAGCAGATCAAGGTAGGTTGATTTCGTTATGTGAGGATAACTTTCGATTTCATAAAGATATCCTGATTTATGGAACCTGTCACCATAGGTAATTCGTCCAATTAACGAGCCGAAATTGAAGTTTCGGGAATATTCGGCGTAGTACTGTTGCTGTGGTGTCCTTTTCGAATAATTATCAAATAAATCAATGAGCGCGCTAAACGTTAAGTTATTATTCAGCTTCCTTCCTGAAAGAGTATTCATCATTCGAATAGCTTCCTTATTTCCCGGGTATAAATCAAGTACCCGGCGTAAGGTTAGCGCTGCCGCATTTTTTTCATCAAGGCGAATTTCAAGTTTTGCCTTTTTCAGTAACAGCTCATCGGAAGTAGGGTAGTATCCAAGCGCTACTTTTAGGTAGTCCTCTGCTACTGAATAACTTTCAGTCCAGAACTCTACGTCAAAAAGCGCATTAAGGGCATCGTAATCATTTTCCTTTTCAATTAACACACGGCTCAGCTCGGTGCGGGCCAGATCGTATTGCTTATCCCATGCATAGGTTCTGCCCAACATGGTTCTTACTTCATAGTAATTCGGTTTACGCTCCAGGATTTTAATCATAATCCGCTTAGCCTGAGCGTAATTTCCGTCACGGCTCAAATCCCTCGCTTTTCTGAACAATGCATCGATATTGGTGGTATCTGTGATGACTACGGTAGTATCATTACGTCCTTGTCCGCGGGTTTCCGGGGCATGAAAAAGGCAAAGCAGTAGCAGGAAATATATGTATCGGTTAACTCTATACCACATATTTCGACCCTTCATTATTAAAATGACTGTTAAGGTTGCCAGATTTATCTCCTAAATTATCTGCGGAAGATAGTTAGTTTGTTCAAAATTTAAACCGTTTTCAACAAGAGTTTTTTAACGCGTACAGAAAGTTCATTTGGGCTAAAAGGTTTTGTAATAAAGTCGTCGGCGCCAAGTTGAAAGGCCTCAAGAACAGTCTTTTCAAGGCCTATAGAGGATACGATAATTATCGGCGTATTCAGTCCCATTTCTTTGCGAACTTTATGAACAATTTCCAGACCCGTCAGATAGGGCATCATGATATCGGTGATGATAATATCGGGTTTAACTGACTGGATTTTCTCTATGGCTTCCTTGCCGTCATTTGCCAGCGAAACATCATGACCCTCTTTTTGAAGTTTGAACTCAACCATTTTGAGGACCATTTCATCGTCTTCGCAAACTAAAACTTTCATCAGGGTTTTACTTTATACTATATAAAAAGAGCCTGCAAGATAGCATTTTTTGAAAAAATCCTGCCTTTTTAAAACGGACGTTAAAACAAGGTGACTTCTAAAGCGTTACAGGGTTTCAGATTTTTATTTCATGGAAATAAGTTCTTTCCGCAATTGTTCAAAAGCATTGTTGGTATTATTCTGAACCTGATTTAGCAGCTCATTTACCGCTTTTTTATCTCCCTTGTTTTCGGCGCAGGATTCAATTTTTGTAAGCGTTGTTTGCAGATCCTGTAAACCTACGTAGGCAAAAGAAGGCTTAATACGGTGCGCTATTTTCCCCAGTTCTTCCCATTTATTTTCCTTAAAACATTCTTTCATTTGATCAATTGCCAATGGAGTTTTATTCAGGAACATTTCAATCATTTCAATAACAAAAGTGTCGTTGCCATCAGAAATTCTCTTCAGGTAAGACAGGTTAATCCTTGGATAATGGCCATTTGAAAATGAACCTTCTTCCGAATATGGCACATTTCCATTTTCAGTTCCGGCGTTTTCAGAAATGTCTCTCAGGTCCAATTTGGCTGTAGTATTTATCGGTTCAATGTTACTGTTCAACGTAGGTTGAACCGATTTGGTTAACTCAATTATCTTTTTCTTAAGATCATCCGGATTAAATGGCTTGTTTATGTAATCATTCATTCCTGAATCAAGGATTTTCTGACGCTCCGACTCTGTTGCATGAGCTGTCATTGCCAGAATAGGCACCTGATTTTTATTTGCCGGAAAGTCGTTTCTGATGATTCGAACGGCTGTATAACCGTCCATTTCGGGCATCTGGATGTCCATTACTATCAGATCGAAATCAGTGCTCCTGTATTTCTCGAGTGCAATGGCTCCGTTATCCGCAATTTCGACCTTGTTGCCCCAGCCATCGAAGACTTTCTTTGCAACCAGTTGGTTTACCTTATTGTCTTCCGCAATCAGGATTTTCAGGTGTGAGATGTTTACGTTCTGTAAAGGGTCAGAGCTTTCGTCCGTGTCCTTTTTAGTGAGGATGAATGGTAAGTCGAATGTAAAACTGGTGCCGCCATTGATCCTGCTTCTAACACTTATTGATCCGTTTTGCAGTTCGACCAGTCTTTTTACAATGGTCAAACCAAGTCCGGTTCCGCCGAATTTTCGCGTTGTATCGCTGCTTGCCTGGGTAAAGCTGTCGAATATTGAAGGCAGAATTTTCTCCGGAATTCCGATGCCGGTATCTCTAACTTCGAATTGTATTTTTACCACTTCCTGATTTTTTTCAGTCAGCCTGAGTAAAATTCTGATTTCTCCCTTTTCTGTAAATTTGATTGCATTGCTCACGAGGTTATTCAGAATTTGAGAAAGTCGTGTTGGGTCTCCGTAAATCCTTGATGGAATAGTGGAGTCCTTTTCCAGCACAAGTTGTAATGATTTCTCATCTGCTTTAGGCTGGAAAAGCTCTATTGTTTGTGATGAAACGTCTTCGATCGAAAAGGCGACGGTTTCAAAATTCATTTTTCCCGCTTCAATTTTAGAGAAGTCGAGGATGTCGTTTATGATCACTAAAAGGTTATCGCTGCAATTTCTGATCGACTGTAAATACCGGTTTTGCTCTTCACTCAATTTTGTGTTAAGTAAAATTCTTGTGAGGCCGATAATTCCATTCATCGGTGTGCGAATTTCGTGACTCATATTCGCTAAAAACTGTTCTTTTATACGGGCTGTTTCTTCGGCCAGTATTCTCGCCTGTTCAAGATTTTTTTCTGCCAGCTTGTGATTCGTTACATCGGAAACAACTCCCAATACACCCGTAATTGTCTGTTCCGTTGTAACGGGTGAGTAGAATATTTCGAAATAAAAATTCCGCCACTCTTTAACAATCGTAAATTCATCGCCTTTCAGCGCACGCTCGAAATGTTCCGGCGTTATCGGCAAATCAGCCAGGGAATTTATATTCTGATTGACGATTTCATTTTTATTTATTCCAATACTTGAAAGCCCTTTTCCTTCTACGAAAAGAAACTGTCCGGTTAGATTTAATGTGAATAGTACAACCGGAGCGTTTGAAGCAACAGTAATAAGTTGTTGTTGGGTTTCATTCAACTTATGTTCAAGCTCGCGTCTGAGTCTGACCTGCTCCATGCTGTTGAAAGCCCAGCGCATAAGCTGACTAATACTCTCACGTGAAATTTTATCCTTAATGATATAGTAATTTGCACCGAGCTCCATAGCCTCAATAGCGGTGCTGACATCTTCCTGACTTGTTACCATGTAAATAGGAGAAGCATTGCTTGTTGACCTGATAGCCTTAAGCATGTCAAGTCCGGTGCCGTCGGGAAGTTTATAGTCAAGAAAAATACAATCGAACTCTTTGTCTTTTGTTGCATTAAGACCTTCTTCGATATTTACAGCGAACGTTAATTCATGACTGATACCTGTATCAGCCAACGTTCGTTTCATTATCAACCGGTCAGTCTTATCATCTTCAATGACTAAAATGTGTGGTTTTTGCCCCTGCATACGATGCTGTTTGAACCCTTATTTACACGGAACAGCATAGGGGAGTTGGAAAATGTTGGATGAAACCTTACAAATTCCAATTCCAAAATTCCGGTATTCCAGATACTACAAATTCAGCGAGTATAAACAGCAACCCTGAACCTGGAATCTGGAACCTGGAATTTGGAATAATGGAATGTTAGAATGTTGGAACAATTACTTCTGAGAGAAGAAAAAGTCTATCAGATCGAAAAACTCTGAAACAGAATACTGCGATTTTTTCGCCAGATAATCATCAATCGCCTTTCCAATTTCTTTCGGAGTAAGAATGCCGTTAAAGTCATTATCAAGTTCCTGGTAAAGAGGAGGGATCGGATTGGATTCGGCAGTATTTGGAGCAGGAGTTCGATCCTGAATGAATTTCTGTTCAAGTTCAGGCTTGCGCTCAGTCAGCTTATCATAGCTTTTTAAATATTCAATAACAGCAGGCAAGGCTGCCAATGAATCACGCTGAAACTGTTGCTGAATCATTTCTTCCGTGATCGTTTCTCCATCGGCATTAACAACAGCATCATAGGCACTGTTTAATTCTTTATCTCTGTAATCAGGAATTCCGTCATCATCCGTATCAATTGGTTTTCCGTTAGCGTCAACCATATTGTTAGCCGGTGTGCCGGAAGAATCATCCTTCATGTCAATAATTCCATCCTGATCGGCGTCTTCGGTTAACAGTGTCTTCCAGTCAACATCATCATGCGGTTTGAACAGGTCAAAGCGGAGGGAAACAGATGAAAATAAGAATTGATCCTTCTGACTGTTGCCCTTACGACTACCGGTTCCTTCAGACGTCATTCCGTCGAGATAATCCGTGCCCGTGAAGTGATAAACAGTGCTGAGGTGCATTGAAAAACGCTCAGTTAAATTTAATCTTACTCCGACACCTACAGGAATTCCCCAGGTAGTATTTTTGTACTTACCGAAACCATCAAGATTAGCTTCGCGAAGATCTGACTCATATGAATAATCGCGGTATAGAAGTATTGATTGATCTGCAGTCGGATCACTTTCGGGAATATCACGAATTGTCCCGTCGGACCAGTACTGATAGGTTATTCCGTTTCCATCTTTTAAATCAGAATAGGTATTGAAGCTCATATATTCAGCACCAATTGTGATGAATGGAATCAGTATCTGATCGCTCCTTTTACGGCTTATAAAGTCATAACGGAACATTAGTCCGCCCGACATAAATTCTGTCTTGAAATTAACCGCTCTCTGAATGTTTTTTTCTTCCCCTGTCATTCGCCCGTTCAGGTAAAACAAGGCAAAAGAAAAATTATTTGTTGTGTGATGCTGTAATTCAATCTGATAAGCAGAACGGGTTTTTAAGGGCTGATTGATGCCTTTATAACCGATATCACCTGAGTAATTCACTAAGCCCTGGGCTACGCTAATAACCGGAAAAGGAAATGGCTTTGAGGTCTTTTCGGCCGGAGCTGCCGATTCTTCCTGCGCTGTCGCTGCAGTGGAGGAGAGGATGAGTAATAGGTACAGTAAAGTTTTCTTCATTAAAAGTTGATTAGCATATATCTAACCTTTTGCTTTTACTTACTGACTGAGTTGTTTGTTTCGTATAGCTTCACTTAGCGGAATTCTCTTTCCGTTAAGATAAGCCACTATAAATGCATCTGAAATTTTTTCCCGGGTTTGATTTTTCAATTCTTTCGCATCTTTATAGGATGAGAAACTACCTATCATGTATTTTTTCCAGCCGTTATCATTGGTTAATTCAACAGGTGGAGGTATTTTAAATTTCCTTTCAAACCATTCGCTGTTCTTTGTAGTACTATGCATTGTAGCAGAGATCTGAACCTTGAACAGGATCTCAGTTGAGGAAACTGAAATGGTTGAGTTTTCCGAAGCAATTGGTGTGTTTGCAACAGCCAGTGCTTGTTCCGCGACCGGTCGCTCGGTGTTTGGGGTTCCTGAATTGGCAGTATTTGTCGTTGTTTCGACCGGTAAAACTTCAGCCGGAGTTGGTGTTGCATTTTGCGTTTCCTGTGTCACTTCAGTTGCCGTCGTTTCTTCAGGAGTTTGAATGGCCATACCAGTTTCTGAAGGAGTTTCGGAATTTATTGTTTCGGTCGCAGGAGCAGAATCTTCAATTTCATCGGTCGGGATTAAATTATCTTTTGAAGAAAGCTGACTTACTGTCGGAGTAGAGATTTCCGCGGCATCCCCATAGACTAAAGTTCCGTTGATGATCGGTTCCACCGCATTGGGATTTGTGGTTCTGATCAGGTAAGAGATGTTGAACGAATTTTCTTTCGGTAGTTTTTTCCAGGTAAAAATAACTGACTGGTTTTCGAAACTAAATGATCCTTCATGTGCATCTAATACAAGTGCAGAATAATCAGGAGGGAGGACGTCGGTGAATTGAGCTTGTTCTTCGGTATTATTAGGAGAGATAGTGAGCTCAACTTTATATTCTCCTTTTTTATTAGAGGTACTTACAATTTTGCGATCAACCTTTGGCGTCTCAGTTTTTTTACTTGATGTTGTTTTTTCATCCGTAATATTTATCACACAAGGTTGCATAACCACATGCTCCGTTTTGTCTCCATTTGAATAAATGAATTCGCCTTTAATGATCTGTTTTCCTCTCATTTTATTGTCCGCTTTCAGAGTATAGGAAACAGTGAATTCATCAGTTTCAGGCATTTCAACCCACTGATATTTTATAATGTTATTATCAAAACTAAACTCAGCCGATTTTGTAATTACTTTCTTGGCAGTGAATCCAAAAGGTACCTCCATTTGAATTCTTGAGGTACCGGTTAAGTTCCCTTTTTCAATACGAACAGACATGAGAAACTCTTCTCCGGCACGGTTGGATTCAGGGAAGTCGGCTGTAATCTTGACTTCCTGTGCATGAAGAAATACCGGTAAAAAGGAAAATAGAATTGTCCTTAAAATAAACTTAAAGGATTTATACATATTGCTGCTACATCAATTTAGCGGCAATTTAAACAACCTTTAGCATTTATTCCAATTTATTGACGTCAGTTATCAATAATATTTGTTGAAAACGAATGGATTTTCATTAAAAATTGGGTTTTAATAAATATCTGCTGTAAAATTCATTGATATGGTTGACTGCTTCTTCGGCTCCGTCGGCGATTAGAAAGAGGTTCAGGTCCTTTTCATCAATCATTTTTTCAGTCACCAGTGTAGTCTTAATCCACTCAAACAGGCCTGACCAGTATTCCCGTCCGGCCAAAACAATTGGAAATTTTCCTATTTTCTTGGTTTGAATAAGTGTTAACGCTTCGAATAGCTCATCCATAGTTCCAAATCCGCCCGGCAATACCACAAATCCCTGGGCATATTTGATGAACATCAGCTTTCTGACAAAGAAATAGTCGAAGGTAATTAGCTTGTCGGCATCAATATATGGGTTGGACGATTGTTCAAAGGGAAGTTCGATGTTTAGTCCGACCGATTTTCCGCCAGCGGTTTTGGCTCCTTTGTTAGCCGCTTCCATTATACCTGGACCGCCACCTGTAATAATTCCGTAGCCTTCTTTGGTTAGTTTGTAGGCTATGTCTTCTGCAAGTTGATA
>CAZAON010000068.1:0-1732 GCA_964486655.1 uncultured Flavobacteriales bacterium | reverse complement strand
GTCTCCTGCAATCAGATAAGAATAAAACACACCGCTGGGTAAATCTTCACGTAAGGAGTATTCGAAATTATTTACACCTTCAGTTGCCTGAAATTTTTCTTCAACAATTACACTGCCAGCAAGATTCATTATAATGAATGTAGCTTCCATATCCTTTGATGCTGTAAATGAAATATTAAATCCGGAGTTGAAGGGGTTCGGGTAAACTGAGAATTTCCCGGCTTCGGCCAATTCTTCAACAGTGAACTTCACTGACTTTATCTCTGAAGTTTTTGATACACCGTTGAAATCTGTCTGACGCAGTCTGTAATAGCTTATTCCTTTTAAAGGATAGTTATCTTCGTCACTATATAAATTTGTTACTGTGCTATTCCCTACTCCGCGTTTGGTGAGGATGTCTGAAAAATTTTCACCGTCAGAAGATCGTTCAATGGTAAAATAATCGTTATTCAATTCGGATGCAGTTGCCCACGTCAGATCTACTTTTGAACCATTTTGTTTCGCTGTGAAATAAAGTAATTCAACAGGGAGAGGATTAACAGAACCAGAAGCAACTCCATATTGACCATGAGCATTCATTAATGTGCGATGAGCAATAGGAATGGCATTTGTGCCTGTGCCGGCTGAATGTGTTCCAAGTGTACCCCAGGCCGCGCCTGAATTGGTTCTGTAAATCAGGTGTAAATCGGATACATTTGTGACTGTTGATAATGATGTTGCTGTAATATCCATACTGAATACACCACCATTTAGTCCGTTCCCTTTTACGGTAGACCAAAGTCCATATCCGATATTCACAAGCGTATCGCCTGCATCATAAATATCGAAACCGTTTTTACCCGGATTAACGGCCGAGAAATTAGCTGTAATTGTTCCGCCTGTAGAAGGCGCGGTAGTGAAAGACATATTAATACTCTGGAGTAATCCGCCAGTACCAATAGGAAATAGGACGTTGCTCACAGTTGAAGCGGCAAACCATCTTTTCAGATTCCCGTCAACCATACCGTTTGTCTGACTAACCGCACCGAGTGTAGCAGCACTTGTCCCGACAATTATTGTATCGGATGGAGTTGTGAGAGTACCTGCAGTTAAATAAAGAGTATTTGAAACAGATGTTTTTTGAGTCAGGGCAACGCCGCTTGTATTATTAATAGTGAGCTTAGCAACTGTCGTTGGAAGTCCGTTACCTGTAGCCTGCGCGACTGAACCATTATACGTATAGAATCCTCCGGAATTAAAAGTTCGTGTACCTGTTACCTGGACATTTCCGCTTGCACCGCTGGAAGTAATTCCGTTAGCATCTCCCATTCTGAATTCAGCGCCGCTTAGAACATCAAATGTTCCTCCTCCGGTAGCAATGCTTGTTCCGAAATCAGTAATCGATCCGTTGTTGATTGTAAAATTTACTTCCTGGCTGATTGTACCGGCTGTCTTAGTAAAATATTGAGTTCCTGATTTTGCAAAATAAATTTCGCCCACACCACCACCTGAGGATGTCACCGTTACAGTACCTCCACTTTGAACCCAGTTGCCATATAGAAAAAAGTCCATGTGTCCTTTTGTAACACCTGAATTTTCATACTGACTGCAATTCATGGTACCGTTTGATATATTAAAATCACCGGTAATATAAATTTCGGGACTGCCTTCACCAGCATCTTTAGTACTGTCGTTTCCATTTACGATACCGCCTGTAACAATCATGTCGCCCGCAATATTGATTTTGCAATTT
>CAZAON010000067.1:0-7439 GCA_964486655.1 uncultured Flavobacteriales bacterium | reverse complement strand
TGGGCGCGGATTTGTTCTAAATGCATTGCACTGCCCAAACAGCCTCTCGCAGATTTACGCAGATCCGGGCTGCAAGATTAAAAAGCATAACGATGATCTGTATTAAACAATAAATAAAACATCCATTAATCCTGCAGCCTCTATCAGCGGCGATCTGCGAAGGCAGCAAACAATATAATTAGTCATTTAAATACTTTCATGCTTTGCTATCTAAAATCGAGATTTACATCTGCGCCAATCTGCGCGAAAAATTTCCCGCAGATGGGCGCGGATTTATTCTAAGTGAAGAGCGTTACCCAATCCACCTCTCGCAGATTACCGCAGATCCGCGCTGCAAGATTCTCAAAGACCTGTCTCCCGGTTTGTAATAAAATAATATGTTAATTTCAAATTCCAGCAACCGGAAATTTGTTTCTCCTAATTTATTAGAATAAAAATTCGCATTTAATACGAAAGTTAAGCTCGTTTGCTTTTCGGATTTCTCTTTTATCGAGATTTATCAAAAAAATAAAATAAAATGATGCACGAGAATGAAATATCATACAAAATCAGGGGAGCCATTTATAAAATTTACAATGCACTTGGACCCGGATTATTTGAATCGGTTTATGAAATAATACTTGCCCATGAATTGCGCAAAGAAGGCCTAGATGTAAAAACCCAATACCCGGTGCCAATTATCTATGAAGGAATTAAAATGGAAGCAGGCTTCCGATGCGACATTTTAGTCGAAGACAAAGTGATCGTCGAAATAAAATCAATCTGAGAAAACTGCCGAAAGCAATGTACATTCTCACACTTCTACAGAATGGAAAATTTTTCCGGAAGTTGTTTGTTGTTGATTGAAGAGGAAGTGAATAGAGTAAGACTAGTGTACGTTTAAGTGTAGGATTAAGTGTAGGATTAAGTGTAAACAAACCTACACGCTAAATGGAATATTGGAATTCTGGAATATTGGAATCCCGATATACCCCAAATCCAATAAACTACTTCCCAATCACATATCTCACATTAAATCCGAATTTATCGCCCCAGAAATCAGTTTCATCAATGATGCTCACCGACGGTCTCCAATCTACTCCCAGCGCAATAGGTGCTCCTTCAAATTTATATTCAATTCCGATTTCTCCGGATACTCCCATCCAGAACGGATCATCAATCCATAAAAACGGTCCCACACCAACGTACCATGATAAGCCCGGTGTAGTTCCAAGAGGTCTGTACAAAAAATCATATAGAGCTTCAACTCCAAGTCCGCCGTGACCAAATGAAAGATCGGCATGTACCCTGCTGAATTCACCAAGGGAGAATATTCCATCTATGGCAACATTTCCGCCGATATTATCACCGAAACGCAGACCTATTTCCTGTCCTTTTGAAATTAATGAACCGACTAAAAAAGCCGATATCAGAATTATCTTTTTCATTTTCTATATTTCCTTTTTAATTCCGTGCAAGTTCGGGTAAACCCTAAGAAACATATCCGAGCCGACTAACTAATTATCAACAATCCATTATCAAAAAGCGAGGCAACATGCTTAGAGAGAATTACTCGTACATTTGTGAAAGTAAATTCGATTACATTACAAAATCACACTCAAAATGGAAGCATATGACACATTGGTTGAGGCGATAAATGCCCTGCGAAATCAAGGTTATACCGAAGATTTCAATCTAAAGGAAGAATGTATTGAATGCAGTGTGCATGATTTGCAGCTTTCTCCGAACGACTTTCAGGTAGATAAATATTTTCGTTTCGAAGACAACACTTCTCCTTCAGATCAATCCATTCTCTACGCAATTTCGTCAATTAATCATAAGGTTAAAGGACTGTTAGTCAATGCTTACGGAATGTACAGTGATTCATCCTCCAATGAAATCATGAAAAAACTTAACGTTCACGGCTAAAAAATTAAGCTGCTAAATATCCTTTGATACAGTTAGTTATTGCTTTGAATTAATTATATTAGTTGCCAAAGCAATTTCTACTTTATGATAAATGCGGTAATTATCGATGACCAGCAGGATTCAATCGATGATTTAACATATTTGATTTCCAAAAACAAGCTCCCAGTAAATATTCTGGCTACTGCTACTTCAGGAGCTGAAGGACTTGCTGCTATTTTAAAACATAAGCCCCGTTTAGTATTTCTCGATATTGTCATGCCCGGTATGTCTGGATTCGAAATGCTTGAATTGATTCCCAAAATTGAATTCCAATTAGTAATTACTACCTCAATCGACAAATTCGCCATTCAGGCTATTCGTTCAAGTGCACTTGATTTTTTACTGAAACCCATAAAACCTGCAGAATTAATTGAAGCAATAAACAGATGCAATAACAAATCTGAAATTCCAAGTATATCTCAATTAAACCTGCTTAAAGAAAATCTTTCTGAAAAGAATAAAGCCATTTCGAAAATTGCTCTGACCGTATCGGATGGTATAGAATTAGTTTCTGTAAACGATATCCTTTTTTTTGAATCAGACGGTAACTACACTACTGTTCACATGAAAGGTGACAAACAAACAGTCGTAAGCAAACCGATCGGAAAGTTTGAAGACATTACAGACCCCAATGTTTTCTTTCGGGTACATAATTCATTCCTTGTAAATCTTAACTACATAAAAAAATTCGTCAGAAGTGATGGAGGCTATATCATACTTGACACAGGCAAGGTTATCAGCGTTTCCAGAAACAAAAAAGACGCATTCCTGGAAGCCCTTACGAATTTATAAAGGGCAATTTTACACTTTTTTTGAACGATGTTCGAGCCGTAAGGTTAAATGTACATCCAAACATACCTGTTATACATTAACAGCTTCGGGCTGGTTTAACTACTATATTTTTGAATCTGTAAACTTAATTTTATGGAAATTCTCATAAGCACCTTCTTTCTTCTTCTGGGGTCAATCGTAACATTTTATATTTTAAGACTACGATTAAAAAAGATCAGCACCGATTTAAATCTTAAAGTTGATAAAGTACGAAATGCTCTCTCTCCATCATCAGTGAATCTTTCAGGTGCAGGTATGGTTAGTTCGCACGGACTAATCGATGAATTTATTTCAATCGGAAAAAAAATAGAAAACATCGCTGAAATTAAAAAAGAGCGTGAGAACCCTGAAAATACAAAAGCTGTAGAGGACAAAACCGATGCCCTGACAAAGCGTCTTGAAAACCTTCAGGTAGTTAATGAGCTCGGTCAGCGTGTTACTTCCTCACTTAATCTTGAAGAGACATTCCAACATCTTTATAAAACTATAAATTCATTGATGGATGCTCAGGTGGTAGAGTTAGGTGTTTATTATTTCAGGGAAAACCGTTGGAAAATTTTTTCCAACCTGAAAGAAAAAAATACGGAATCGAATGAATCCGATGGTTATCAAAATCATATGGCAGAATGGTGTTTACATAATAACAGAGAAATTTTTCTTGATGATGCCGAAAACGAATATTCAAGATACGTATTTGCCCCGTTGATTCTGCCTGACAACAGGACTGCGAAATCAGTTATGTCTTTTCCAATCGTAAGAAAAGGAAAAGAGTGCGGTACTATTACCATTATCAGTTTCCGGAAAAATGCATTCAATGAATATCATGTGGAAATGCTCAGATCACTTCTTCCTTACACAGCCGTAGCAATTGAAAATGCAGTTGTTCATGAAGAACTAATTATAACTCAGGACCAATTAATACATAATGAGAAAATGGCATCCATCGGTCAATTGGTTTCAGGTATTGCGCATGAAATTCTTAACCCATTGAATTTTGTAAACAATTTTTCAAAACTAAGTAAAGAATTGGTAGATGAAATCCAAACTACGCAAACAGCCGATGAGCAAAATGAACTAAGGACGCAATTAGTCAGCAATCTTGATAAAATCAGTTTTCATGGAACACGTGCATATGACATCGTTAAAAGCATGATGCTGCTTAGCAGAACAGGAAAAGGCGAAAAAGATCAGGTGAATATTAATAAGAGCCTCAAAGAATTCCTGCTCATCTCCCATGAAAGTTTCAGAATGAAAACAAAATCATTTGAATGCCATATAGAATATGTATTGGAAGATAATATTCCGTCAACTGTAATGGTAGCACAGGATTTTGGACGCGTTCTTATAAACATATTCAACAACGCATTTTATGCTATGAAAGAGAAACATAAAAAATTAACCTTAAACGGAACTCAGTCGTCAGATTACACTCCTGTACTTTCAATCAAAACTAATGTCTTAAATTCAAGAATAATAATAACAATAAATGATAATGGCACCGGAATACCAGAAGAAATAAGAAACAAAATCTTTCTTCCATTCTTTACAACCAAGCCTGCAGGCGAGGGAACCGGACTGGGTCTTTCATTAAGCCATGACATCATTGTAAAGGGAAATCGCGGAGATTTATCCTTCAAAAGCGAAATCGGAAAATGGACTGAATTCAAAATCGAAATCCCGGTTGTTGCAGCAAATACTCTAAACTAATTTTTTAAAGTTCAAACACAAACAATAGATTTACAAAGTTATGTCTGATATAACCATTAATCCTTTTCCCGGCTTGCGGTCCTTCGACTACAAAGAGCATCATTTGTTTTTTGGCAGGGAAAAAAACATTAATGAGTTATCAAATAAGCTTGAACAAAACAGGTTTGTTGCAATTGTCGGAACATCAGGTACTGGAAAGTCTTCGTTAATCAGAGCTGGATTTTTGCCCGCCATTCATAATGGAAAATTCGGAAACAGCGGCGATGAATGGTTAATTGCTTCCATGAAGCCCGGAAATACACCATTAAAAAATCTTGCCGACTCATTACTTGAAAAAGGCGTATTTGGCTCCGATGATTCCGATAAAAACAAGTCGCTTCATCGTGATATTCTGAATTTTATCAGTCAGAGTTCGCTCGGTCTTATTCAGGCTGTACGAAAATTAATTACCGGTAAACAGCGTCTGTTAATTTTAGTTGACCAATTCGAAGAGATTTTCCGTTTTAACGAAGAAAACTATGAGCGGAATAATCCAGAATCAAATGCATTCGTACAGCTATTAATTGACAGTATTCGTCAGAAAGATATTCCGATTTATATATTACTTACACTAAGATCTGACTTTCTCGGCGATTGCGTAAGATTTGAAGGATTACCTGAGGCCATAAACGATGGGCATTATCTCGTTCCGCGTCTTACCAAAGAGCAAAATAAATCGGCCATTACCGGTCCGGTGGAATACGCACATGGGAAAATTTCTCCCCGACTTGTTCAAAAAGTAATAAATGATCTGGGCGACAATCCTGATCAGTTACCGGTACTTCAGCATGCGTTAATGCGCACATGGGATTGCTGGACTAAAACAGCTGATCCGGGCGAACCAATTGATCTCCGGCACTATGAAATGATTGGAAGTCTTACTCATGCCCTGTCCAATCATGCCGATGAAGCATTTAATGAATTAAAAAACGATTCAGATAAAAAATTAATTGAACAGGTGCTTAAGTGTCTGACGGTAAAAACCGGAGACAACAGAGGTGTAAGAAGGCCGACTGCAGTTCAAACACTTTTGAATATTACCGGAGTTAGTTTTGAAAAGTTAAAAGAAGTATTATATCCGTTTCGTAAAAAAGGCCGGACATTTATTTTGCCTGAAGAAGGAGTAGAAATAAATGTATCGACCATTTTGGACATTTCTCATGAAAGCCTTATGCGTGGCTGGGAAAGATTACGAATATGGGTTGAACATGAAATGGAATCGGCTGATATCTATGAACGACTTTGCACAGCTGCATTACTTTTTAAAAGCGGCAGAGCGGCATTATGGCGCGATCCGGAACTTCAGCTTGCTATTGACTGGAGATCTAAAAATAATCCGAATGAATTCTGGGCAAAGCAATATAATAATCACTTCAACGAAGCAATCAGTTTTCTGGAAGAAAGTACGGAAGAAAGAAAACGTGAAGTTGCCAGTTCAAAGAAAAGAAGAACAATTGTCCGCGGCGCTGTAATAACATTCCTGGTTGTTGTATCAATACTTACTACCTGGGCATTATTTCAGACTAAAATGGCAACTGAAAAAAGCGTTATTGCCGAACAAAAAACTACTGAAGCTTTAAATCAGAAACAATTAGCAGAGAAAGCCAAGGAACTGGCTCTTGATGCGTCGAGGCAGGCAATGGATGCTAAATCGTATGCCGAATTACAGGCTAACATCGCAGGTGAGCAGAAGAAATTAGCCGATGTACAAAAATCAAAGGCTGAAGAAGAAGCGCTTCGTGCGACCACTCAGGAACAGGAAGCTTTAAGGCAAAAACAACTTGCAGAGCAGAAAAGCCGCGAGGCTCTGAACCAGAAACAAAAGGCTGATTCTTCGCAGATGGAGGCTATGCGGTTGAGGCTTATTTCGATCGGACAAAATCTTGCATTCAAATCTCTTCAGCAGAAAGAAGATCTGCAACTGGCGGCATTACTTGCTTACCAGTCGTACAAACTCGTTAATGAAAACCGCGGCAATCTCAATGATCCGCAGCTTTATTCTGCCGTCTTTACGGCCTCTCAGAAAATCGATCCGTCTTTCAAGCCGGTTGTAATCCGTGAAAATGCAGATGTTGCTTCGCTTAACTCGACAGGAAGTAAAATCACGGCGATTTTAGATAATGGTGATTTGAAAATATACAATGCTAATGGTTTTCAAACCGGTAGCCAGTTAAAACTCACTGGCGCGCAATCGGGATTAAACACCGCTTACTTAAGCGACAATGGAAAATTCGCCGCTGTTGGATTAGAAAATTTTTCAGTACTCGTTTATGATTTAAATAGTCCGGCTCAACCTCACACACTTTCAGGTCATGACGGACTGGTTCGCTCAGTGGTATTTTCCGATGACGGATCACTTATCGCAACAGGGGCCCGCGACAGCTCAGTTATCCTCTGGAGAAATCATTCAATGATAAAAAAGGTAAAATTCACTTCACGTATAAAAGCGCTTGCTTTCAATGATGGTCAAACAAAATTATTTGTCGGAAGCGAAGATGGCGTTGTTTCCCAGTACAGTATAAACGGCGATGAAAAGAAAAATTTCACGACTAATCCCGGCGCCCGCGTTCAGACCATTCGTTGCTCACAAAGTGGTAAAATAATTGTTGTCGCCTATTCAAACGGGACGGTTCACGTCGTAAATGGAAACGGCCAGGTAATGCGTACGCTCAATGAAAGCGGAAGCGTTGATTTTCTTTCTCTCGATGAGAAGAACGATCTTTTGATAACGGGTACGGCTAATAAACTGATACATGTTTATCACTTATCAGATCTTTCGCTAAAACCCATTGAGATAAACTGCAACAGCAGCATTAACTCATTAGCTGTAAATAATGACGATTATATTTATGCAGCCTGTGCCGATAAGACCATTCGTTATTATCCGATCAGAACTTCCTGGTATGAAAAAATAT
>CAZAON010000066.1:0-7385 GCA_964486655.1 uncultured Flavobacteriales bacterium | reverse complement strand
TGATTGATCATGAGGGTAGTTGGGGTGTTTTGGATTAAGGACTATGGATTAAGGATTAAGGATTAAGGATTAAGGATTAAGGACAAAGGACTAAGGACGAAGGACAATGGATTATGGATTATGGATTATGGATTATGGATTATGGTGAAACAATTTCACTTTTGAAGCATGTGTCCAAAATTCTTCAAGTGGAGGAGTATTGTTGAACTTATTAACGCAAGATAAGTCAATGGATTGTACTTTAAAAACACATAAGATTGTCTTTTTTTATGTAACGAAAATAACATGTTTTGGATATCAGTAATTAACCTAAATATTGAAACCAAATCTTCTTCTCGAAAATAATTCAGTCTACAACAAATTATCAATTGCGTTTCTAACTCAAAAGCCGAACCCTGCGAAATACTTAAAAACCGACAATAATCCTTATCAGAATTTCTTCCAGCTCCTTCAGCGATATTTGAAGCAATAGAAACCGAAGCCCTATTCAATTGTGTACAAAGTCCAAATCTTTCTGTAGTTGGAAGTAGGCTTGTTAGCTTATAAATCTCGGCAGTCAGATCAATGGACTTCTTCCAAACATTTAAATCCTTAAACCGATTCATAAATTTCTTTTTACAAAGAAAATACAAGAATACCTTCAAAAGTAAAATAGGATAAGTTTCATACTTATATTAAACAAAAAGGACAAAGAAGTGTTCTCCTTTGTCCTTAGTCCTTAGTCCTTAGTCCTTAATCCTAATAACCTGCAACCCCTTACCCAACCTGAGCACTGAGCTTCCCACTCAACACCGATTTCGGCACAGCTCCAACTTGCTTATCTACTATCTCGCCATTTTTGAAGATGAGAAGTGTCGGAATATTGCGGATTCCGTAGTTCATTGAGATATTTGGATTATTGTCAACATTTACTTTGCCGACAACTGCCTTGCCTTCGTAATCTTTCGCTAATTCTTCAACTATAGGGCCTACCATGCGGCAAGGTCCGCACCATTCTGCCCAAAAGTCAATTAATACAGGTTTGTCTGATTTTAATACTACTTCATCGAAGTTCGCATCTGTAATTTCAAGTGCCATAAATTTCCTTATTTTAATTTGTCAAAGGTAATAACAATTAATGAGCCGATGAAGGTGGGGTGACAAAAAGGCGGAGGAGCAGCTGTTAGCTAGTATCTAAAACTCCAATTCCGCCAGTTTCTCCAGCGAGTCTATCAGGTCATTATCGGGATGAACCCTGAATTTCTTGCTTGGCATATCGACTGAGAAGTTATCCTTGGCAGGGTCATAGACCTTGATTTTAAGCACACAGCTGCCCTTTTTGCCTATTGACTCCTGATTTATGGCAGTGGAGAGTTTTTCCATCCAGCTATCATCAATCTTATCGAATGGCACCCTGAGAGTTATATTCTTAATCATCTTGTCGCGCAGGTCGCTCATCAGCTGCATATTGATGACCTTAAATTCGAGTGAACCGGGCTGATTAAACCGTTCCTGCATCCTTCCGCGGATAAACAGGAACTCGCCTTGGTTAAGCCACATTTTGAATTTAAGATAGTCCTCACCGAATAGCATCAATTCATAGGAATCGTTGTAATCTTCAATTACAAAGCTTCCGAATGGCTTTCCGTTCTTGCTGATGCGGTGATTCACCGAGGTAACCATGGCACCGACAGACAACTCCCGGCCTTTATTCTTTTCTCCTTCTTTCAGATCCTTGATGACATTCTTAATGAGGCTTTTCATTTCGAGCCTGTACAAATCGAGCGGGTGTCCTGATACATAGAATCCGATTACGTCTCGTTCAAATTTTAATCTGACTAAACTTTCCCACGGTTCTGTTGCCGGAATTGTCGGTTCAGGAATTTCGGTACCGGTACTTTCTCCGAATAATGAATGCTGTGCCGAATTGAGTGACTCCTGGTAACTGTTTCCGTATCTCAGAATTTTCTCCAGGAATGTTCCATTGTCTTTTTCCGGCGTGAAGTAATGTGCGCGATGCATTCCTTCGAATGAATCGAATGCTCCTCCGTAAACGAGATTCTCGAATGTTTTTTTATTTGCCGAACGAAGGTTGACTCTTCTAACGAGGTCGAAGACATTTTTGAAAGGACCATTCTTCGAACGCTCTTCGACAATTGTATTAACGGCCCCTTCTCCTACTCCTTTAATCGCTCCTAATCCAAAACGGATCTGGCCTTTATCGTTGACACTAAAATTGTAAATACTTTCGTTGATATCCGGACCGAGAACAGGTAGTCCCATGCGACGACATTCTTCCATAAAGAATGTCACTTTATCGATCTGACTAAGGTTATGTGTAAGAACGGCGGCCATAAACTCTGCCGGGTAATGCGCTTTGAGATATGCTGTCTGAAATGCAACGAATGCATAACAGGTAGAGTGCGATTTATTAAATGCGTAAGATGCAAATGCTTCCCAGTCGGTCCAGATTTTTTCGCAAATAACCGGATCATGGTTATTCGCTTTGCAACCTTCGACAAACTTCGATTTCATTTTATCCAAAACTTCCTTCTGCTTCTTACCCATTGCTTTTCGCAGAGTATCGGCGTCACCTTTTGTGAAGCCGGCCAGCTGTTGAGAAAGCAACATCACCTGCTCCTGGTAGACAGTGATACCGTATGTTTCTTTGAGATATCCTTCCATCGCAGGCAAATCGTATGATACAGCCTGACGACCATGCTTACGTGCGATGAAATCGGGTATGTATTCGATTGGGCCCGGACGATAAAGGGCATTCATCGCAATGAGGTCTTCGAATTTATCGGGGCGAAGTTCTTTCAGATACTTCTGCATTCCGGCCGACTCGAACTGGAATGTTCCGTTGGTTTCTCCTCTCTGGTATAATTCGAAAGTCAGTTTATCATCGAGGGGAATCGTGTCGATGTCGATTTTGACTCCGTGATTTTTTTCAATCAGAATTAAAGCATCGCGAATAATCGTAAGCGTCTTTAATCCGAGAAAGTCCATTTTAATAACGCCGGAATCTTCAATTACCTTTCCGTCGAACTGCGTAATAAGTAAGTCAGTCTCCTTGGAAGTAGCAACCGGAATAATTTCGGTTAGATCTTTAGGAGCGATGATAATTCCGGCGGCATGAATTCCGGTGTTACGAACAGAACCTTCCAGAATAAATGCTTCTTTCAGAATTTTCGCCTGGAGATCCGTTCCTTTATAAATTTCGCGAAGCTTCTTCGCATCTTCAACTTCTTCAGATGATAATCCGTCGAGAGAGCCTTCAAGTATTTTTCTTAATTCGGTTCCGGGTCTGTCAGGAACTAATTTTGCCAGCGCGTTTGACTCAGGCAGCGGAAGATCCATTACACGGGCAACATCCTTAATACTGCTCTTCGCGGCCATTGTACCGTACGTAACGATTTGCGCGACCTGGTTGCGGCCGTATTTTTCTACTACGTAATCAATTACTTTCTGGCGGCCGGCATCGTCGAAGTCGGTATCAATATCGGGCATGCTCTTGCGATCCGGATTTAAAAATCTCTCGAAAAGCAAATTGTATTTTATGGGATCGATGTTTGTTATTCCGATGCAATAAGCGACGGCGGAACCGGCGGCGGAACCACGGCCCGGACCGACAAATACTCCGATGTCTCTTCCTGCTTTAATGAAATCGGCGACGATGAGGAAGTAACCGGCAAAGCCCATGGTCCTGATCGTAAAAAGTTCGAAGTTGATACGTTCTTCGATCTCGGGGGTAATTTCCTTGTAGCGCTCTTTCGCTCCAAGCATTGTGATATGCTTGAGATACTCATCCTGCGAATCGAATCCTTTCGGAATGGTAAAATGCGGCAGCATGATATCACGCTTTAATTTCAGCGTTTCGATTTTACCAACAATCTCATTCGTGTTATCAATCGCTTCAGGAACGTCGCTGAAGAGCTTTGACATTTCTTCGGTCGTCTTGAAATAAAACTGATCATTGTAGAATGCGAAACGCTTTCCTCTGATGGATACATCATCGTCCGCAAACTCTTTCATGGAAGGAGTCGACTGCTTCTCGCCGGTGTTCAGGCAAAGCAAAATATCGTGGGCATTATAATCCTGCTGGTCTACATAGTGCGAATCGTTCGAAGCAATCACTTTAACATTATACTGCTTCGCCCACTTCAATAAAATTTCGTTGACTTTATTTTGCTCGGGAATATCGTGACGCTGCAACTCTATGTAATAATCTTCGCCGAATAAATCCAGCCACCACTTGAACTCCTCCTCGCCTTCTTTTTCCGAACGCATGATTGCTTTAGGAACAGAAGCGCCGAGACAACATGTTGTGGCTATTAATCCTTTATGATATTTCAGAACAAGTTCCTTATCTATACGGGGATATTTTCCATAAAGACCTTCGATATAGCCCAGGGAACAAAGCTTTACAAGATTAGTATATCCTTCAGCATTTTTGGCAAGTAATAACTGATGGTATCTTTTATCCTTATCGTCTTTTGTAAACTGCTGTTTGTGTCTTGATTCGACAACATAAAATTCGCAACCTACAATTGGTTTAATTACCTGGCTGTCTTTATTATGCTTGAACGATTCCGCCACAAATTTGAAAACACCAAACATATTACCGTGATCGGTAATTGCAATGGCTGGCATTTTATCGTTAACGGCTTTTTTATATAGACTTGAAATTTCCGCTGCTCCGTCGAGCAATGAAAATTGAGTATGTACGTGGAGATGTGAAAATGATGGCATGTAGTGCGAAGATAGTAAATGCCTGCGGGTTTTGGGTTGAGAGTTAAGGGTTCTGTATAACTTTTTATTTTGCTTTGAATATGAAAGTGTTGCACTTTCTAAAATAAGCTTCACTTGAAGTAATCGGGCTGGTTTTTTTCTCACTTAAACTTACTCTTAGACTTACACTGCTCTAACACTGAATTCTATATACATACACCACTGTTCATGAACAGGTGAAAGGTGCAGGTGAAAGGTGGAAGTGTAGAGTTAGTTTATGAGTAAATTTAAGTGTAAATAAAAAAGATCAACGAGTTACTCTGCCCTTCCAGCTAAATCTTGTCAGAGGAGCAATCGCGCCAACTATCACGATGTAAAATGCATAAAACGGCTGCACAATAATTATCAGTATGAAAGGAAATTTTTGCTTCATGAAATTCATAGCCGAATAAAGCAAGATCAACTCAGCAGAAAGTTTTAACAGCCAGGAAATCAATAAGAATTCAAAGTCATGGCTAATTAGCGATAGCGCCAGTTGAAACAATAAAACAAAATGCAATGTCCACGCTAAAAAAGCTATTGAAACGGTAAATGGTGAAAGAGTAAACGGAATCTTCGCAGCCCATCTTCTGCGCTGTTCAAAAAAATGCAAATGATTTTCAGAAGTATCTGTTTTAGTTGCCGCATTCAGGTCTTTCAGGAAAGAAATTTGACCTGAACCCTGCTTTGCTATTTTCCTCATGAGTTGAGTATCATCACCCGAACTGCTTTTCGAACCTGAATAACCTCCTACTTCTTTAAAACTACTTTTTGCAAATGCCAGATTTGCTCCGCTGCAAAACATCGGTATTCCGGCCGAAATCGCAGCCGCTCCAATAGCCGTTAGTCCGGCATACTCGGCTGACTGTATTTTTCCCAAAACAGAATTACCACTGTCCATAATAACGGGCGATGAAATCAGTTTGGAATTACTCGCGGAATAATAATTCGCGATAGTAGCGATCCAATCTTCTCCCATCCTGCAATCCGCGTCAGTGGTAATTATTAATTCGGCATTTGCTTCATTCACTGCACTTGTTATCGCATCTTTTTTGGAGTGTCCTTTACTGCGAATGCATTTAGCCTGAATACCCGGATTGGCCTCAATCCATTTTTGCGCTATTTCATATGTCCGGTCATCCGAATGGTCGTCGACCAGAAGTATCTCGAATAAATCATACCGTTGTTTTGATATTGCGGTTAACAGATTTATAATATTCTTTTCTTCGTTTCTCACGGGAACAATTACTGCAACGGTTACTTTCGAAGCAGCAAATGGAATTGGCTTCAGCTTTTTCCAATGATACATACACCACATTAAAAAAGCGGAATATAAAACCGAAAGGGATATGAGAAGGAAAGAAAAAATCATGTGCGTTTTTTTCCAATCCGGAAATTAAAAATAAAGAAGGCGCCGGCAATGGCGGGAATTGCCAGATTAATAAGCCAGAGCGAGAATGTCGCATTGAGTACAGGCAAAACGTCGATCGTAAGCTTGATGAAAAAATACGCCGAGATGGCACCGCGTATTCCGAGTTCAGCGAAAGCAAATGTGGGAATGATCGTCATCACAAAAAAGGTCATGGCAATCATTAGCATGGCATCCGCAAATTCAAAGGTGCAACCATAAATCTTCAGCAGCAGGTAATACTGAACGGAGAAAATAATAAATCTTGCCGCAGACAGAAGCAACACTTTTAATAATTCCATTGTGGAGTACAGTGAAAAAACACTGAGTACACGACTCACTTTTTCCGAACGCCTGAATCGGTCAAACAACTTTCCGAATACATCAATATTGAGGAAAAAAATTATGCAGAAAATCGCAAAAGCGATTAACAGGAAACGAGCGGAATAATAAAGCCAGTTGTCAAGTACAATATATTCCTTCAGGTAAAATACCGAAGCAATACATCCTGCGACGATAGTTACAATTAGCTGACTTGCATTTTCGATAATCGTGATAAGCGTAGCCTGCAAACGTTTTCCTGCAGTCAGGTGAAAGACCCTGCCTGCATATTCTCCTATTCGGTTTGGTGTGAAGAAGCTGAAGGTGATTCCGGAAAAAACCGCTTCCAGCGCCCTTCCGGTTGAGACAACTTCAATTTTATCGACCATGAATTTCCATTTAATTGCCTCGATTGTCCAGTTGAGCAGCATCAAAACAAACACGACGACAAAAAGGAAAATCGTATCGGGCTGATGCAAAGCGGTATTCAACTGACTGAGATAATTGCCGGAATCGGAATGGTTGTGAATCTTCTCATATACGAACCAAAGTGCTACTACTGTCAATAACAATTTAAAAAGCACCCACCACACTGAGGATATATTTCTTTTACTTTGTAGCATCTGCCGGATTAGAGTGTGTTAATCAACATTAAAATCTGAACCTGATTAAAGGCAAATAATCAGTCCCAAGCTAAAATGGAGAAAATAATTTTAGGAATTGATCCCGGAACAAATATAATGGGTTATGGTCTCATTGCCATCGATTCCAAACAGGCAAAACTCATCGCATTGGGAGTATTGCATCTGGAAAAATTAGACGGCCATGCCTTAAAGCTTAAGACCATATTTGAAAAAACCCTTTCTCTTATCGACGAATATCATCCCGATGACCTTGCGATAGAGGC
>CAZAON010000065.1:0-1766 GCA_964486655.1 uncultured Flavobacteriales bacterium | reverse complement strand
GTTCCTTTGGCGCCGAGATGCTTCTGTAACTCCGCAAGAAATTTAGGCCGGGGATCGACCTTTCCCTCGGCGAGAAAACCGACATGCTCCGGCCGCGCACCGGGCTCGGACTGAATGTGCAATGAGAACTGGAACGGTATCTGCTCAAACGGACGGGTCTTATCATACACCGGCACGGCAGAGCCGATTGTTTCGAAGTCGAGGTAATGTAAGGGATACTCCAATCGGTCGAGAAACTCTTGTATCTCTTCTTTCTCTACATGCGGCCTGTTTGTGCGGACGGTTTCGATCTGTATCTTTTGCTTTTCGGAGAGTTTGGCATTTGCGTCGATGTTGCGCACATCCCAGATCCCATGTTCAATGAGCGTAAATGCTTTTTTTGATGAGAAGCGGGAAAGCGTATGGGGATTATGCTTGGGGAGAAACTTCCAGCAGACCTCGGTCATCGCGCATTCATAGGGATAACTGCACTGCGGGCCGATCGGGATTTCGGGGAATCGTTTCTGCGCTATTACTTTTACCATCTCTTCCAGGTGTTGCTCGACCGAATCCAGCAGCGGTATTACCTGATCTGTCACATCCACCTTCACAAAGAGCTGCTCCGGATCGATCTCCCCCTCACGCACATAGGTGTTATTGATATGCATCAGAAAACATTTATTGATCGTCAATCCCGCGCCGGAATATGTGTACCATTGCAATGCAAGATCGTACAGATTCACTTCCTTAACGCTGGTCGAACTCTTTACTTCTATAATGTCCCAAACAATAAAGTCGTCATCCCCAAATCTTGAGGACTCGTCATCCCCGAATGTTTTTATCGGGGATCTATTATAGCCTCTCTGAACCGGCACTAATATATCCGCTCTCGCATAAGCATTCTTATACAAAAACGCCGCTTCAAAGAGCGGCTTGCGTAGATGTATTAGTTCAGCTGTTTTCTCAACTACGCTTTTATACTCAACTACTCCCTTAGCCACTTCGATGCCCTCAGGAAATATCTTCCTCGCATACTCCCCCACCAAATGCCCTTGATCGAATATCGCCTGCGTTCCGGCGTCGATTGCGGGGATGATATCTTTTGCATTATAATGGTGCCAGAGGAGTTTGAGGCATTGGAGGCCGGAAATGCATTTTGATTTTGATATGAAAGCTGACATAGATATTTCTACTATTGCTTAAAGAACCAATTATTTAGTACGGTTACTTTCATTTTTGACTTGTTCGTAATTGATAGTCGGTGTTTCAGATATTCTTTAACTAATTTTTCCTCTATTATTTCAAGTAAACCCTCCCACAAGACAATACGATAACCAAAAGTATTTGCAATCAATTTATTATAATTTGATTTCCAATCCGCCTTTCTCTTTTGAGATTGTTTCCATTTATCCTTTGTAATTAGCAAAACAGGAATGATTTTTATGTTCGTAAACTCATTTAGAATCAATTTATGTCGCAAGGAATTTTGTTGGATATCTTTTTTGTAACTCCAATTACTGTACAACTTTGCCTCAATTACAACGAGAGTAGATTTTTCTCTGTCTTGGATAAAGATATCAGCAAATTCACCTCTATCCTTATTTTTAATCCCTTTTATTAAATATAAGTGGTTGTCGAATGATACTGATACTTTTTTTGATAAGGCTGCTGATCCTTCATCAACTGATATTCCATTGACAGGATTGCTAATTAGTTGTGAAAAGCTTTTCAGCCGTTTTACATATCCAGGAATAAGTTCATTAAAATAATATCCTGCAAATATTTTA